>JBKPPU010000075.1:0-4786 GCA_046733695.1 Acidobacteriota bacterium | reverse complement strand
CATCCATTCGAGCTTTGCGTAGACATCGGCCAACGGGGGTTGAGCAAATCGCGAGAGGTGAAGCAAGGGAGTATGGCCGATAAGATCGAGAATACTTTCTGCTGCGGCGCGAGCCATTGAGATTGATGTTAGCATAAATCGCGTCTAATACTGGATGAGACTTCCTTCGCGTTTAGCACGTCTCACAGCCCGCCCGAAAACCCACAGCGAGAAGGGAAGTAGCACGACTAAAAATCCGAGCAAAACAATTAACGGTTGAGTGACCTGCGCGAATTCGTGACCTTCGATCAGGACCTGCCTGATGCCGTCGAGGCCGTGAGTGGTTGGCAGTATCAATGAGATGTTGCCGAGTTTAGAGCCCGCGTATGTTTTCAATAGCTGCGTCGGGAAAAATACACCGGAGAATAGTGCCGACCCGGCGCCAAGGAAGATTCCAAAAGGATCACCGCGTTTGAACACCATCGCAAAACTCGCCGAGAGTATGCCGAGACAGGCAAGCACGATGGTTGTCAGTAAAAGAAAAACGACGGCCAGGAAAAAGCTGCCTCTGTAGTGAACGCCAAAGAACACCCAGCCGAAGAAGAGATACAGGAAAGAGAAGAAGGTCGTTTCGAGAAAGTCCCATGCGGAACTCGCGACGATCACGGTCGGAAGATTGATCGGCGTCAGCAATACGCTCTCGAGTGTGCCCTGCATTTGTTCCTGCCTGATCGAATTGGCGAGACTGGAGAAGCCGGTCATGAAATAGTTGAGAACGGCGAGTCCTGTGAGCCAGGTTGCGAGCGGATCTCGCCACTGAGAGAACTGTGGATCCGTGAAGCCGGCGAAGATCTTCGAGATGAAGAAGAATGTTGTGACGACCGTCAACACCGAGAGTATGCGCAGGAAGAACTGCATCTTGTAACTCACATACAGGCGGAAATCGCGAGCCACGAAAGCAAAAATTCTTCTTGGGAGTAGAGTGATATTGCGCATTAGTTAACCGCAGATTACACGGAAGAAAGCCGGATTTTATCCGGGTCATCTGTGGCCTCATACTGTTCTAAGACATCAAGCAAGGTCGCTCGTTCTATCTCGATATCAATGATCCGCTCATCGCGCTTGTGCAATTCGCGGATCTTCTCATCCAAATGTTCTCGAGCAAATGAGATCTTTTCGCCACTGGCGAGAGTTATATGCACTGTCTGCGATTCGGCACCGAGATCGCGCAAGTTGCGTGGCGTATCGATTGCACGAATGCGTCCACGACTGATGATCGCGACGCGCCCGCAGAGTGTTTCCACTTCGCCAAGGTTGTGCGACGTCAGGAAAATCGTCACGGGCGGATCTTGTTGTGCCAGCGAGCGGATCATCTCTCGTGTGCGTGCAGCCGCCAAAGGATCGAGAGAACGCGTCGGTTCGTCCAGCAGGAGCACGGACGGATTTGTCAGCATTGCGCGGGCTACAGCGAGGCGCTGCTTGTTTCCCGTTGAGAGTTCACCAAAGCGGCGTCCTACTACTTCCTCGAGTTCGAGTTTCGCGAGCAGATCCCTGATTCGTAGTCTCGCAACTCGATCGGACAGCCCATGAAGCCGCGCGAAGAACATCAGGTTTTGTTCTGAGGTCAGGCGCCAGTAAAAACTACGTTCTTCCGCTGTTGCCAATCCAATGTCAGCGCGAACGTGTTCGTCATCAGTGACGCTGTCGTGTCCGCGAACTGCGACCCTCCCGGTTGTCGGTTGAACAAGCGTCGCAAGAATCTTGGTCAAAGTCGTTTTGCCCGCGCCGTTCCGCCCGATCAGACCGAAGATCTCGCCGGTTTCGACTTCGAGGGAAACATCCCTAAGTGCCTCAACGGGATCTTTTAAGGGACGGCGAAAGAAGGCGCGTAACCGTCGAAACGGGACGGGATAGGTTTTGGATAAATTGCGGACGGAGATTGCGCTCATCGAGCTCGTTGACGCGGATCGAGATACTCACGCAGGCCGTCGCCGATGAAGTTGAAGGCGAGGACCGTGAGCGCAATCGCGATGCCGGGAAAGATCAGTGCATGAGGCGCGACCGCGAGTGTCGATAAGTCGCGAGCCTCTTCGATCATGACTCCCCACGACGGTGCGGGTGGTGGGACGCCCAGTCCGAGGAATGACAGGGATGCTTCGGAGAGCACGGCGCCCGCCATTCCCAAACTTGCCTGCACGATCAGTGGTTGAATCGCGTTCGGAAGAATATGGATCAGCAGAATGCGAGCATCGCTGGCCCCGAGTGCCCGCGCTGCCTGAACAAAGTCGTATTCACGAACTTTCAAAACCTGGCCGCGAATAAGTCGCGCGTAGCCGACCCAGCCGATAATGCACAACGCGAGGATGAGTTTGTTCAATCCGGCGCCGAGAAAAGCCACCATCGCTATCGCCAGTAACAAACCCGGGAAGGCGAGAAAGACGTTAAAGACGTAGCCCGAAACAAACTGATCGACCCAGCCACCGTAATAACCCGCGACGGCGCCGATAAGCGTGCCGATAATGGCAGACACCATTACAACAATGATGCCGACCTGCAAAGAGATACGTGCGCCGAACACTACGCGCGAAAAAATATCGCGACCCGTGGAATCTGTTCCAAACCAGTGTGCGGCGGATGGGGCAAGATAACGTATGGACAAATCAGTCGCGCCGACGTCATACGGCGCAATCCACGGCGCCAACAGTGCCACGAGCACCAGCACCACAACGATTACCAAACCGATGATGGTTAATCGATTCATCCCACTCTAATCCGTGGATCGAGCCAGCGATACACCATGTCAGTGAGTAGGTTCGCGATGATGTACGTCATGCTGATCACGAGCACACAACCCTGCACAACGCGATAGTCGCGTTTTCCGATGCCGTCCTCGACGAGTAACAATCCGAGTCCGGGCCAACCGAAGATCTTCTCAGTGATGATTGCGCCGGCCAGCAAGACTCCGAGTTGCAGGCCAAGAATAGTCACAACCGGAATCAAACCGTTCTTCAAAACGTGCTTGTAGACGACGGTGCGTTCGCTCAAGCCTTTCGCGCGTGCGGTGCGAACGTAGTCTTCACCCAGCTCTTCGATAACAGACGAGCGGACCATGCGCGTGAGGATTGCCGAGAGCGCCGCACCCAGCGTAAACGCCGGGAGAATGATGTCGCTCCAGTCGAAACGTCCGGAAGGCGACAGCCAGCCGAGCTTCACTGCAAAGACGTAGACGAGCATCGGGCCGATCACGAAACTGGGCAGACTGATTCCCAGGAGGGCAACGATCGAGGCGATATTGTCGATGATGGTGCCACGATTTCTGCCCGCAACGACGCCGAGAGGAATCGCGATGACGATTGCGATCAGCATCGCGAAGATTGCGAGTTCAATTGTCGCTGGATAGCGCTCGAGAATCAGTTCAACTACCGGACGATCGTTGCGAAACGAGAGGCCCATATCGCCTTTCAGTAGCGCCCGCCAGTATTCTGTGTAGCGATTGTCGGCGCCATGCCAGACGAAATGTCGCCGGTCGTTTTCGTCGCGTGGAAAGGAAAAGAAAAACGGTGGCCGGTCCAGTCCGTGCTTCAGGCGAAACTGTGCAAACTGTTCCGGTGTCGCCTGCTCGCCGAGCACAGCAACCGCCGGATCGCCCGGCACGAGCTCGATCAGTAATGTGACAAGAGAGACGACGGTCCAAACAACCAGCAGCAGAATAAGCAGGCGTCTGAGAATGCCGAAGATCCGGTACCGGAGAGTTGTGCGCACCGCGGCGCATGATACAACAAGTAGGGTCTGAGAGGCTTTACCGCGTTTTAGACAGGATTACAAGATTCTCATGATTAACAAGATTCCGATCCTGTTAATCCGTAAATCCTGTAATCCTGTCTAAAAATAAAAACGTAGCCCAGGGTAGGTTCGAATACTCGCACAGCCCCGACAACCGCGCGCTTACCAAACCGTACCCCGTGACTACGTATCTGGTTGCAAACTAAACGCTGCAACCAATCACAAATTCATTTTGGCCTTTTGCCCAAATGCAAGGCCGCGATCCCACCAGTCAGGTTCTCATAACCAACCTGAACAAATCCTGCCTGCTCCATCAGGAGCGAGAGTTGGGACTGGTCCGGAAACTTCTGGACCGACGCCGGTAGATAGGTATAGGCACCGAGCGAACCGGACACGAGGCCACCCATCAACGGCAGTACTTTTCTGAAGTACAGATTAAACAGAAGTCGCAGAATCGCATTCGCGGGCCTCGAAAACTCAAGTACAGCCACCCAGCCGCCCGGTTTCAAGACTCTGGAGAGTTCTGCCAGACCACTTTCGACATTCGACAAGTTGCGCAATCCAAACGCGATCGTCGCGGCGTCAAATGTGCCATCTCGAAAGGGAAGGTCCAGGGCATCACCCTCGATTAGGCGTATGCGACCAGACGTCTTACCGGCAGCGATGTCCAACATCGGCCGGCAGAAATCAGTCCCAACAACTCCTGCCCCCGTAATTTCAAACAGCGTAAGCGATAAATCGCCCGTGCCACATGCTACATCCAGAACGCAAGCCCTGCTCGAAGGAAGCTTTTCACGCACTCTGGTTGCTACGATCCGGCGCCAACGTTTGTCGACATTGCCGGAAAGCACATGATTCAGAAAGTCATAGCGGCGCGCGATCGTTGAAAACATCTGCCGAACGCGGCTCGCATGCTCTCTCTCGGCACTTCCGTTATCAACAGGCACAGTTAAGCCAAATCTGATGGAGGTTTGGTTGCAAGACGCTTGCAAACAATTTGTGATTACCTGGGATTGACGTTGCC
>JBKPPU010000074.1:0-17634 GCA_046733695.1 Acidobacteriota bacterium | reverse complement strand
CGACGTCACCGGCGCGAATTGCTGACAATGAATCGAAGTCGACGCGAGGAACTTGAACACCTTGCCGTCGCCAAACGTCACCGACACCTTGTGCGGACGGCTCGGCTCGAGACAGTAAGTCGGAATCACGCCGCTCGAGACTGTCTGGTGCCAACTCAAGCCAAGCACACCAGTCTTCTCGATACGCGCGTTGCGCAGGCCCATCTGCCAACCCACGCCGAAATCGCCGACGCGTTTGTCGCGACTGTCGTAACTGCGAATCACTTCGATCGGCAGACCCGCAACCGGAACGTTCAAGTCGCTGAATGACAACTGCAGTTGGCCCAGCTTGAAGTTCTTATCGACGAGAACACTGATCGACGTGAACGAACTCTGGCCATACTCGTCTGTTGACGTCAGTCGCACGGAGAATGTGCCGTTGAGCATCAGGGTCGTGTCGAGCGTGCCGAGCAGGGCATTGGTTACCGCGCCACTACCCGAACCAAACTGCGTCCAGATCTGATTATTTGCGCCGTCGTTGGTGTTGAGACTGTATTCCACGACCCAATTGCCGTTGCTGACTGAGCCGGTGACCGCTGTCGGTCCAGTCAAGTCAACGCCGTCTTCCGGCGAAGTGATCTCGACTGTCGGACGCGCAACGTTGTCGATGACCGTAATAGTGACGTCGTCGCTGCCGGTAAGCGCAGTGTCATTTGCCGTGAGACGCAAAACGTACGTGCCGACCGCGCTGAACTGCGCTCCGGTCACGCTATGACTGGCGTTAAGGAACGTGACATCGCCCGGACCACTAACCTTGGACCAAAGCGTCGTGAGGTTGCCCGACGGCAAACCATCGTCGCTCGCACTGCCATTGAGCTGGGCACTTTGCGACACGATTACGGTTTGATCGGCTCCGGCTGTAGCGATGGGCGCCTGATTCACAGGCGTGACGATCACGCCGACGTCAGCACTCACTGTGAATGCGCCGTCAGTGGCGCTCAGCCGCAAGACATAACTGCCAAGGGCACTAAACTGCGCCGTAGTTGCAGCGCTATTCGCATTGCCAAATGTGACCGTGCCTGGACCACTGACTTTGCTCCACGTGATCACAAGCGGGTTGCCAGCAGGCAGACCGTCGTCGGTGACCGTGCCGTTTAGTGTGGCCGTATCAGGCAGCGCGATAGTTTGACTTTGTCCGGCGCTGACCACGGGCGCTTGATTGATAGGCTCTGGATTTACGGTGATCGTTACATCCGAGCCGGCAGTCAATTCCGAGTCGTCTCCGGTTAGACGCAGCACGTAGGTTCCGGCCGCGCCGAAAGTCGCCGTGGTTGTTAACGACGAAGAATTTGCAAACGCAACGTTTCCTGGTCCACTAACTTTGCTCCACGATTGCTGGAGGTTGATGCCTTCAGGTAATCCGTCGTCTGTAACTGTGCCGTTAAGCGTGACGGAGTTGGTGGGTAGCGTGATCGTTTGGTTGGCGCCCGCGCTGACTACTGGCGCCAGATTGACTGCCGCGGCGTTGACTATGATCGTCACGTCGCTGCTCGAGATCAGGTTCTGATCATTCGCGGTCAGGCGCACTACGTAAGTGCCGGGAGCTGTAAACGAAGCGCTGCTGATTGCGGCGGTAGAATCGCCAAAACCTACGTTGCCCGGTCCGCTAACTTTGCTCCATGCTGACGTGAAAAAGCCGCAATACAAACCGTCGTCGGTGATAGTGCCGGTCAACTTAGTGATGGCAGCACCGGCAGTGAACCGCAGTGAGAGGGCGTCGAAGAGACCGGCGCCGTTGCCGCCCGCTGGTCCAGTGCTGTTGAGACGCACGCGAACCCAGGCAGCGCCGTTTGGTATCGGCGTGGTGGACTCAAGCAATTGCCATGTAGTGCTGGTGGTTACTTGATTGAATGTGATCGTGCCCAGCGAAAAATTCTTGGCCTTGTTGATGAACTCCAGGGTTATGTTCGCGCTGGCTGTCGGCACATCCGGCCGTACGCGCACGTAACCTTTGAACGTCACGTTCCCCCCGATCGGTAATCCGGCGAGGTCTACATCCTGGCTCAGCACTGAAGTCGGCGCCGGCCCATTGCTCTGGGTGTAGAAGTAAGTGTTACCACCTCTCGCGGACGGCAGATTGTTCGTGCCGGCTGGGGCTTGCGTCCAGGTCGTACTGGCAACTTCAGTCCAGTCCGGAATCTCGCCATTCACGAGCGGCTTTTCGTTGCTCGGATTCTGGATTAGGTTCGTGCCCGAACTGATTGTCTGCGGTGATCCGGCTGAGACTGTTGGCGGCTGATTGACCGGCGCGGGATCGACTATGACCTGCACATCGTCGAAGCTCGAAAGTAAACTGTCGGATGTTGTCAGGCGCAGCACATAGGTTCCGGCCACATTGAAGGACACGGTAGTGGTGGCTGCATGGTTGTTCGTGAAGTTTGCAGGTCCGGGTCCGCTGATAGCCGTCCAGTTAAAAGTCAACTGCCCGGGGTCAATTGGAAATCCGTCATCAGTCGCTGAACCCTGCAAAGGAATTGTTTGGCGAATGCAAATGGACTGCGGCCCATGCTGATCGGGACCGGCATTCGTGATCGGGGCCTGGTTTGGCAGTTGCCAATATCGTTTCGCCTGATCTGAACCGTTCGGCGACGTCGCCACGATCGTATCGAAGCCCGGGTTCACGCCGGTATAGCAAAACTGGGCGAGGCCAGACGCATTCGTTTGCACTGAGCCGGATGCAGTGTTTGCGCCGGTTATGTTGAAAGCGACTGGCGTATTGATCACTGGTCCGTTGTTTTGATCGCGAACTGTGGCGGTCAAACAAGTCTGATTTCCCGGCAGACCGAAAGCGTCACGCGGAGTGAGGGTGGTCCTCCCTGCCAGCGCTAAAGGCGACAGCGCCATCCCTGCTGGAAACCCATAGGCGTCGAAAGATTTATAACCATAGACGAGGGCGCCGAACGGGGACGTGTTAGTGATGGTATGGCTGCCAACGCCGAGCGGCAGTTTGGCCCCTGAATATCCACTGCTACCGATAGCGCTAAAGCTGGCGGCTCCAACTCCACTTCCATCCAACAACAAACTACTCAGCGCATTATTGGGAACAACCACGTTGACAAAATGACTGGTGAAGCCGGTTGTCGGCGTGGCAGTTGTATAACTCGACAACAACTGTTCGACCGGGGGAACTATCGCCATGAAAGGATCCCCGTCGGTGTTATCGAATCTGAGACTGTTTGAATACTGCGCAACGAGGATGGGCTGATCCGCCGTGATCTGCGCGGACGCGGTCAGGATTCGCTCGTCTAACTGGCCGCGATTCAACGTGGCCACTACCGACCCGTTGATGCTGACGTGAGTGTTGTCTCGTGAAGCAATGACTCGGAAAGTGTCGCCACCGGTGCGCGTCGCGAGAGGCACGGTTAAGAAGCTCGTGCCCCATTTATCAATAGACGGAAGTTGTTCGATGAGGTGGTTGCAAGCAACGATATTGACCGGAATTCGTGTGCATGCGTGCCCTCCGAAGACACCGATCGGCTTGTTCGCCGAAATATTACTGCCGCTGAGATCACCTGTTGCTGATCTGCCTACCAGGAGATACGTCTGGCCCTGGTTCAGATTTATCCGGTAAGGAGTGCCGCCCTTGAGGGTAATGGGGCCGATGCTGCCAGTTGTGACCACGTCCTCGGACGGTGTGATATCGACAGTCGTGCCATCGGCAGTGGCCACCATGGAGAAGAAGCTTCCTGTTAATCCGTCGCCATTCTTGTATCCCAGGGTGATGTATTCAGTGCCGAGTACGCTGACCGGAAGTCCGAGGTAGCCATCAGTAGCGTCAGTTTTGTAGGCGAGGCCGTAGACTGTGACGGGCTGTTGCGCAGTCACATGAATGCCTTTGTTGTGGATGAAGTTTTCCAGTGACTGAATCGCAGTAGACGGAAGAATTATCTTCGTAACAGACCCGGGTGTAACCGAGAAATTCTGAGAAAATGAAATCCCCGGGACGCTGACGTTTCCGGTGGTTGCAGCTTCACTGGAGATCATGAGGGACAACTCCCCTCCAGTACTTATGTCAAACATCAACCAGAAGTCGGTGCCGATGGAGGCCGGCGGATTGACATTCACGGTCACGTCGTCCGAGGTGGTTAGCAACGAATCGCTCGCCGTCAGACGCAACACGTAAGTTCCCGCAACGCTGAAACTCGCATTGGTGCTTGGAGTTGAGGCATTGCCGAATGTCACTGTTCCCGGTCCACTAACCTTCGACCAGGTTGACGAGACGTTAACGCATGCAGGCAGGCCGTCATCGGTTACTGCTCCATTCAGCGTGACTGAGCCAGCGCCAAACAGAATCGTCTGATCAGCTCCGGCGTTTACCACTGGCGCGACGTTCTGTGTGCTGAATGAATACTGGAGGTGATCGATCTCCATGCCTCCGACAGTGTTCCAAACCTTGATCGCAGAAATACCGTCCCGGTTGTAAACCCCAAGGAAATTGTCTTCGGCAGTCCCGCCGTTATTCGAGAGGTCCGGGAAGTTGAATGGACCAATCGCTCCCATCGACACGCCATTGCGATCAAACGCTTCGAAGAACACCTGGCCGGCGCCATCTGTCCAGACGAGTCCTGCGTGGGTCGGAAGATGACCGAGGGTGCTCGCGTTGAAAGTAAACGTGATGCCTGCCGATCCCGTAGCAGTGAAGTAGGAATCGCCTGCCAGGCCACTGCCGTTAATCGCGCCGTCGTCGCCGTCGACCGAGTCGTGCAGAGTGGAACCAAACACAACGCTGCTGACGCCGCCGGCACTCGCCGTAACGCCGGGCGTATTGAAGAGATGATCTTCAAAGTCTTCGAGATAGAAGTAGGTCGTATTGCGACCACTGATCGGACTGTCAGCAAAGCTCAGGTATGGCGTTGGACCAAAGTACAAGGCTGGACCAACATCAACCGCATTCACAGTAACGTTGATATCGTCAGTGGAGGCAAGTTGAGAATCGCTGACGGTTAGCCGTAGGACGTACTTGCCTGCAGCGCTAAAAGCGACGCTGGTTTGCAATGCGTTTGCATTTGCGAAAGTTACATTCCCAGCACCGCTGATCTTCGTCCAACTCGCCGTGAGTGAGCTACCGCTCGGTACGCCATCGTCAGTTGCGGTGCCGTTGAGAGTGACGCCGCACGGGAACGTGGTGGCTTGATCGGCGCCGGCATTCACCGCCGGCGCGAGGTTCAAGGTGACACTCGCGTTATTGCTGCTGGCCAGGTACAAGTTATCGGTTACAAAGCTTGCGGCAATTGTTGCCACGATTGCATTACCCGCGATTGGGAGAGTGATTTCGGCAACTCCGTTGGCATCGGTGGTCGCGGTACCGTTGGTTCCATTGATAGTGAATTGAATCGTTCGATTCGCGATGCCGGCATTCGCAAAGGTGTCAGTCAGTTTTGCGCGGCTGCGGAACTGGCCCGGCGACTGAAGCGCATTCTCCACGAAAGTCAGCGAAGTCGCGCGCTTGTTGACCGTGTAGATCGCGCTGTCTGAAGCGGAGCCGCCGTCCTTATCGGTGATTGTCAGCAGCGCCGTATATGTGCCCGGAGTGCTGTAGGCGTGCGTGACGGTCGCATTGGCGGTGGTGCAATTTACACACGACGACGTTTGATCGTCGCCAAAGGTCCATTGACCTTGCAAGGTGAGTCGATCGACTGTTCCCTGATCCGTGATAGTCACAGGCACACTGGTCCACTGTTCTCCCCAAACAACCGTCTTACCGTTTGGAATATCGACTACCGGCGGGAAGTTAAGAACCGTGATGGTGTTAGTTGTCGAGGGAGTAAGGCCCTGAACATCGCCGACGGTCAAGCTTGCATTGAACACACCGTTGTCCTGGTAGGTGTAGAGACTGCTTGAGGCAAACTGCGAGAGCGTGCCACCGTCGCCAAAAATGTAACGGCGTTGCGCGGTCGCTTGCAGTATGAGCCTCGTAACATCGAGAAAACGAAGCTGCTGACCTTCGTAGGCGATAATCGAAGAGTTGGTGAACTGCGGCCGCAACGATTCAACCACCCGATAGGTTGCCTGGCGCGAGTGCGTCAGCCCCGTGTGATCCGTAACCGTCAGGGTAACGGTGTAATTGCCCGGCTGAGCATAGGTGTGCGACGGATTTCGCTCAGTGCTCGTGCCGCCGTCGCCGAAGTCCCACGCCCAGGAAACGATGGGACCGTCGGCGTCCGTCGATTGATCGAAGAAACGCGTAGTGGTTCCGATCTCATCGGTTGAGTACACATAGAAGCTGGCGACGCCGATGCGCGCGAGCCCGTAGTTGTTCTTCAACAGCAATCTGACGAAGCGCGCCTGCGTGGTCGGGAAATAGAAATCCTGTAGTTGAGTGTTGTTGGCGAAGGTGCCGGAAAGCACTGTGGTAAACGAACTGTCAGCGGAATCTGTAGTCGAGACCTGGAAGTCAAAATCCTTCGGGCCGCCGTAGAAACCGTTCGCTGCGATTGCCGGACGCAAGGCGATGTGATTGATGTTCGCCAGTTCGCCGCGAGGCATGACCAGCTTGATCCATTGGTTCGTGGTCTGGCCGTTTGCGGTGGACCAAACCTGATTTAGCGGATCGAGATCGATGCAGTTTGACGCAAGCTCGTCCTGACTGGAGAACGCAACGATGGCCGAGCCGCGCACTGGATAGATGAGTGCTTCAACTTCCCGGACGCCAATTCTGCTCGCGCTGTAACCGTTCTTCCAGAAGAACTGTACATACCTGGCATCAACCGGATTCGGGAAAAGAAATTCCTGCGCCGAACTGCTTGCGGTTGTCGCCGTCCCACTAAACACCGTTGTGAAGGCGCTGTCGTCCGTGGTCGTGGTTGAAACGCGGATATCGAAATCTTTCGGTCCTTCCGAGTTTGCAGCGGGCAAAATGCGAACGCCGTACAGCTTCTGCACGGCTTCATCGGTAAGCGCCGTCTTGACCCAGACGTTTGTGACCACGCCACTCGGCGAGATCCACATACTGTTTGCATCACCGTCGAAGGCTGCCTCCGCCGGATTGGCGCCGCTCTGAAGCTCTCCTGAAACACTAACTACGCGCGCGCCGACGCTGGGCACAACGTCGAAAACGGGTGTGGCAATTGTTGCTGCGGTCCCACTCTGATTCGTAAGCGGTACGTACTTCACAAAACGCGCCTGCACGGGTCCGCCCGGAAACAGAATCGTCTGCACCGCGCCAGCATTAGGCAATGTTGCAGAAAGTACTTGAGTAAAAGACGACGCATCGGGGGTTGTTGAGGAAACCCAAATCTGGAAGTTCTTCACGCCATTTGGCAATGGGAGACCACTATCGAACCAGGTTGCAAGCTTGACACCTTTGATCGTAGCGGGGGCGCTGCCGCCGAGTTGAATGATCGCAAACTGATTGGTTGTATTCGTCGTGACCCAGCCGCCACTCAAATAGCCGAGCAGACCGTTGGCTGAGTTTGTGCCGCCGCCATAACTGAAGCTGTGAATCGCACCGCCGTTCATGTAAAGCGCGGGCGACTGGCTGAGGGCGCCATTGACATTTCCAGGCAGCGAGATAACGGCGTCAAGACTGCCGACGGCAACCGGATTGAAAGTGCCGGTTTGAATACTGCCGCTTCCGGCGTGATTTGTTTTGGGCAGATACCTGATGTAACGCGCTCGTGCTGGTCCACCCGGAAAAACAAATTCCTGCAACAGTCCATTGTTGACGTAGGTTGCATTGAGCACCGTGACGAAGCTGCTATCGTCAGAGGTGGTGGCAGATACCTGGACTTCGAAGTCCTTGACGTTTGCGGTGCCTGTGCCGGCCTGATGACCCTGAATACGAACGCGATCGAGATAGACACTCTGCTGATCGTAGAGTTCTATTTTTGCAAACTGGTTGGTTGGGCCGTTCGTGGTCCAACTGGTGGAGGGATTGCTATCCAGAATGAGCTCCGGGGCAGATGAGCTCCCGGGCGATCCGGAGGAGGAAATCACAAAGCCGCCTGCCACACCGGTCGATTGAGGCACGATGAAGCTTGCGTTTGGTGGTACACGTGGATCGATGACTATTACGGTTAACTCGTCGCTGCCCGTCAGTTCGGAGTCATTCGCGCTCAGGCGCAGGACGTATGTGCCTGGGATACTGAAGGCCGCGGTAATCGACGTTACCGAAGCATCGCCAAAAGCGACATCACCGGGACCGCTGACTTTGGTCCAAAGAGTCGTGAGAGTGCTGCCGAACGGCAGACCGTCGTCCACCACGGTACCATTGAGTGAAGCAGTGCCAGGCAGGTTGACCGTCTGATCGACTCCGGCGGACACGGTTGGTGCGAAGTTTTGCGGAATGACGACGACTTGCACATCGTCTGAAGAGGTAAGTTGCGTGTCTGTCGCTGTGAGGCGTAACACGTATGTTCCGGCAATGCTGAAACTTACATTGGTATCAAAACTCGACGCGCTACCGAATGTAACTGTGCCTGGCCCACTGACCTTCGACCATGAGGCAGAGACACTACTCCCTCGCGGGTATCCATCATCTGTGACTGTGCCGTGAAGCGTGGCTGAAGCCGGGAGTGTGATTGCTTGATCTGCTCCGGCATTGACGACTGGCGCCTGATTCACTGGATCGACGACGATCGTGATGTCGTCCGTAGTCGTGAGTTGAGTGTCTGATGCGGTCAGCCGCAACACGTATGTTCCAGGCTCACTAAAGCTGGCGGTGGTGTTGGTAACGTTCGCGTTCGCGAAAGTAACTGTTCCTGGTCCGGAGACTTTGGACCACGTCGTGGATAGCGTTGCATTCAGCGGCAACTCATCGTCGCTGAAACTGCCACTCAGAGATGCACTGGCAGGGAGAACGACCGTTTGATCGTTGCCTGCGTTGACGATTGGCGCCTGATTAGGCGGGGTGACTTTCACAGACAGCTCGTCGAAAGCACTCAGCGTTCCGTCGGATGCGGTTAACCGCAGGATGTAATCACCGGCGGTTGTGAACCTGGCAGTGGTTGTCGCCTGATTTGCATTGCCGAAAATTACGTCGCCCGGACCGCTGGTCTTGGTCCAGGTAACAACAAGTGTGCTGCCGAGCGGCAAGCCGTCATCGGCGGCAGAACCGTTGAGATTAATTGTGTCCTGTGGCAGCGAAAAGATTTGGTCTTCGCCCGCATTCACTGTTGGCGCTTGATTCGGAGGCGTGACGACAATAGTCAGATCATCGGTTGTCGAAAGCTCGCCGTCGCTGGCTGTCAGACGGAGGACGTATGTTCCAGGCGCACTGAAACTCACAGTCGTTACAGGCGACGTAGGCGCTTGAAAAGTAAGGGTGCCCGGCCCGCTGACGAAGCTCCAATTAGTGGTGAGCGTACTGCCGTAGGGCCAGCCGTCGTCAGTGGCAGTGCCATTCAATTCCGCATTCGCAGGCAGGGAGATGATCTGATCCGCGCCGGCATTCACCGCCGGCGGCTGATTCTGTGGATGAACCGTGATCGTGACTTCACTCTGACTCGTCAACTCTCCGTCAGTCGCGAGTAGTCGCAGCACGTATGTTCCAGCTTCACTGAACGTCGCGACTGTTTCTTTCAAAGCGGGATCTTCAAACGTAACCGTGCCTGGTCCACTGACCTTGGACCAGGTTGTTGTGACAGTACCGGCGGCAGGTAATCCATCATCCGTGACGGTCCCATTCAACGCTGCAGTTGAAGGCAGAGCGATCGTTTGATCCACACCGGCATTGACAGTCGGCGGCTGGTTTGGCGGCTCCACTGTGATCGTTACCTCGTCAAACTGCGTCAATTCAGTATCACTCGCGGTGAGACGAAGCACGTACGTTCCGTGTGTGCTGAACGAAGCGATCGTCGAGACCGCATGCTCATCTGCGAACGTGACTGTGCCCGGTCCACTCACCTTGGCCCAGGTGGTGGATAAACTGCTGCCTTCAGGTAGACCATCGTCCGTTGCGTTGCCGTCAAGCGACGCGGAACTGGGCAGAGTAATGCTCTGATCGGCGCCGGCATCGACTGTCGGCGAATGATTCTCAGGCGTTTCGCGTGTAACCGTGATCGAGACGGTCGTCTGATTACCAGCGTGGTCGACTGCGCGCGCGGTGATCTGATTCGCGCCGAGCGCGAGGGCGACGTTCGCGAGAGTCCAGGTGTTAGTACCACTGTTGTAAGAAGCCTCGACGTCGTTGACGTAAACATGCGCAATGCCGGAGCCGGAATCCGAAGCCGTGCCGGTAACTGTGATTTGGGTTTCAGTCTTAGTGGAGTTGTTGTCGGGACTCGTGATCGCAAGCGATGGCGCGGTGGTATCGGCTCCGGGGACAGTGCCGGTGATGTTGATGATCAGATACGAACCCGGATCGCTCGCTAGTCTGATGTCCAACTGGTTTAGCTCGCTCAAAGTAATCGTTCGATCGAGTGAGCCGACATTCTCGTTCAGATCGCTCTCCGTCAGAATACTCACGCCGTTCACTTTGATCGTCGCACTAGAGACGCGATCAGAACCGTCGAGCGAACCGTTTTGAATATGTAACGTGTAAGGCGACGTAGTTCCCGCCGGCAATGAAAACTGTTCCACATATTGATTCGGCTGACCCGTCGTACGATCGAATCGTCTTGGACCAAAGAGCGTCATCGCCGAACCGTTCAGCACGGGCCACACGGCTCCGAGCACCTTGCCGCCGTTCATGGTGACGGTGTCTGCTATCACTCGTCCGCGAACCTGCGAATTGCCGCTCAGCTTCGCGTGTCCGTGGTAAGCGCTGATCAAAGCGGAGACCTGGCTGCTGCCTTTGATGTTGAGTTCGTCGCTCAGCACGTTGAGACGCACGTCGGCCGGGGAGGTGTAACTGCCGAGTGTAAGCGCGCCGCTGTTGATTGTTAGATCCTTTGCGACGTTGATAACTACGGCGCCAGTAGCTTGCAACTTGGCGCTCCCGTCGAGATTGAAAGTGTTGGCAAAGTTGTAAGTGCCGGCCGAAAGATTTACGACGCTGTTACCGTTGATGGTGAGTGTGCCGTAGTTGCCCGGAGGCAGATCGACGGTGATATGAGAGCCGTTGATGTTCAGGTCGCGCACGGTTTGCCAGTCGCCGATCGAGGCGACCTGCGATTGTGAATTGATAGTAACGACGCGTGTGCCCGCGGCCGTGGGAACAGAGCCGGCGACAGACGGCAGATCAATCGCGTCGGAGTGCGTATGAATGCGACCCGGAAGATTCGCATTGTTTGCGAGGGTTAACGTGTGGGTGTTGGGAACACTCGATCCGCCATCCTCGACGACGCCGCCGTGTTGCGCGCCGTTATTTACCTGGACCGAAGGAGCGCCGGGCAGATAAACATCTGACGTAATCGAGATCGCGTTTGTGATTGTGAACGACTCGCCGAGCAATACGCGTAGCGACCCGTCGATCGAGCCGCTCGTGAGTGCCGGCTTATGACGCGAAATGACGGCGTCGGTGATTGTCTCCGCCACCGGCGGCTCGGGCATTAGAACAGAAGCGAGTTCATTCTCTAGCGCGGATTTGTAAGGCGCGCTATTTAACGTCGAACCGCGCAGCGCTTCGCTCGGTAACAGGTTCGAACGCGCATAAGTGCGGGTGGACAGCGGCAGGCACTGGAGCAAGAGTGCACAGACCAGCAGCAGCGCAATCGATCGCCGTCCTAAAGATCCAGAATCAATGTAGGAGCGGGCGGTTTTAGATACACGTAGAGACAACGAGGGGCGGTTTGAGTGGGGGGTAAACATTTTGCTCCTTGTAGCAGCGGATATAGCGGCGCCTGCGGGTTCGGGGATATAGATCAAGAACCGCTACGTATCCAGTAGTCGCGATCGTTTATAGGTAAACCATTAAACCCGGTATCTAAGATGGGCTGGGCTTGAGACCGGATCTGCCGTCACAGGTCCATCGTAGGAATGGACCGTTTGGGCCAACGAGGAATCCCGAAACGGCTCGATTTTCGTTTCAGGGAAATTCTGGGCGGCCCGAAGGTTCAAGTGCGGCGCAAACTTTATTAGCAAACGAGGATCTCTGTCAATACGAAAATTAAGTTAGTGAGGTATTAACCTGGATTCCTATGTGCAGGCGCTAGCCTTTACTGAGATACCGTTCACCACTATCGCATAAGATCGTCACAACCACTGACCCGGGGGATAATTCTCGTGCGAGTTCCAATGCGGCGAATACGTTCGCCCCGGAGCTTGGGCCAACGAACAATCCTTCTTCCTTGGCTAGCCGCTCGTGCATTAACAAGGCTGATTCAGTGTCGACCGCTAGTTGTTCGTCTGCAAGTGAAGGATCGTAAATGCCCGGCACGTGGGCCGTGGCCATATGTTTGAGTCCTTCAATTCCATGGAGAGGTAAATCAGGCTGAACCCCGATGGTTAGAATCCTCAGGTTGCACTCTCGGAGTCTTCGAGTGACGCCGGTAAAGGTGCCAGTAGTTCCGAGTCCGGTTACGAAATGGGTTACAGTCCCTTCCGTTTGTTCCCAAATTTCTTTCCCAGTCGTTTCATAGTGGCTCCGCCAATTCGCGTCATTGTTATATTGATCAAGATAGACGTATTTGTCTGGAAACTCCTCAGCCAGTTGCCGTGCAAGAATCTGTGCTCCATCGGTTCCTTCGCTGGGATTCGTTTCGATTACCTCTACTCCGTAAGCGTGCAGGATGTGCTTGCGCTCAGCACTTGCATTACGCGGCAAACATAAGGTGACGTCATAACCTCGCTGGGCCGCGATCATGCCGTAGGCAATACCGGTGTTACCGCTGCTTGCATCGAGAATAGTGTTGCCAGCACGGAGTCTGCCGCTTCGCTCAGCCTGGAGAATCATCGCGAGTGCTGGACGATCCTTTACTGAGCCGCCCGGATTTAAATGCTCGGCCTTTGCAAATACTCGTACACCAGATGGTAAGCCTGGTGTGACATGACGCAGCTCAATCAGCGGCGTGTTGCCGATACTTGCCTCGATCGAGTGTCTTGTCAGGTATGTAGTTCGAGCTGCGGTTGCCATGGATAGTCCTGCCTCAAAATCGGAAGGGAGCATTCTCCAGGAACCACCCACAGCGCTGTCTATTTAATTCTATTTAACGGATCGTAAATCGAATTGACTTGATGAACGCGGCCGACTGGTCTAGAGTCGCGGCTTCTAACATGAAGACGGCAATCCTTTCATTCAATGCATGCTGTTGTTGCTGTTGTTGCAGCATGAAATTCCGTGCGCACAGTTCGAAACGGTTAATGGTTGAGAGAAAGGATCTCGTCAGTGGTCAACAGGAATTCAGAGAACAACATCGCACGGTTCGACGATGATCTGATTCATCACAACCTCACATCCAATCAAGAAAAACGAGTTGGCATCTTAGTAGTTGGGCATGGGAGTCGTCGCGAAGAAGCAAATGCAGATGTACGCGAGGCGGCGCGACTTATTGCCAGACGCGGTTCGTTCGCGTTTGTCGAGCCGGCCTTTCTGGAAATTGCCAGTCCAACGATCGAGGAAGGATTTGCCCAATTAGTTAAGCGCGGCGCCAATCACGTCATTGTTCATCCTTACTTTCTCTCACCGGGCAGACATACACGTGGTGATATCCCTGTAGAAGTTCAGGAAGCAGCGAGCCGGCATCCGGGAGTTACTTATCAGATCACGGAGCCCCTCGCCGCACATCCGTCGGTGATCGACGCTTCGATTGAACGAATACGGGAGACGAAGAAGACCGCACATGGAAAACGACTGCGACAGGTATATCTCGTCGGGGCAGGTCCGGGCGATCCCGGATTGTTGACCGTTCGAGCATTGGAGCTGCTGCGAAAAGCCGATGTGATTATCTACGACTACCTCGTCAACCCCGATCTGTTAATTCATTTGAAAGAGAATGCCGAACGGATTTTTGTCGGAAAGGTAGGTCGCGGTACTCAAACTCGGCAATCAACGATCAATGAGTTACTCGTTTCTAGAGCCAGTGAAGGGAAGCTTGTTGTTCGCTTAAAGGGTGGCGATCCGTTTCTGTTTGGTCGAGGTGCTGAAGAGGCGCTTACTTTACGCGCGGCCGGCATTCCTTTCGAGATTGTACCCGGCATCAGTTCCGCGCTGGCAGTTCCCGCTTATGCTGGCATTCCCTTAACTCATCGTGGCCTTGCGTCATCCATCGCGATTTTGACCGGCGCGAATGCCGTCGATGGCAGGTTGTCTGAAGATCTACTCAATGCTCGCGCTGCCGATACCATCGTGGTGCTGATGGGCATCGCGCATCTCCGAGAAATCACTGAACAACTGATTGCCTTAGGAAGGTCACTGGACACGCCTGTCGCCGTCCTTCGTTGGGGAACATACGAATCGCAGCAGATTGTCACCGGAACTTTAGCAACCATCGCCGGCATCGCAGCCGCGGAGAGCGTGCGCCCGCCTTCGATAGTCGTCATTGGCGAAGTAGTACGACTACAGAAAAGTCTTAGTTGGTTTGGAGAGGAGTTTGCCGAAAGGGCGGAACTGCGGCCAGTTTTGACTGCCGGTTGATTCAATCAAATGTCTGCGACAGAACCGACAATTGTAGTGGACGACAATCTCGATTCTATCTCGAGTGAACTTGAACCCCAGTCAGCCGAGACTGTGTTGCGTTGGGCGCTTCACGAGTTTGGACCAGATGTAGCACTTGCAACCGGATTTGGTGCGGAAGGTTGCGTGCTGATTCGAATGCTCTCGGAGATCGATCGCAACGCCCGCATGTTTTATCTGGATACAGATCTTCTCTTTCCAGAGACTTATGAACTCATACGGAAGCTGGAAGCGCGATATGGAGTGCGTTTCGAACAGCGTAATTCGCGATTGTCGCTGGCGGCACAGGCCGCCCGTTATGGGGAGCGATTGTGGGAAAGGGAGCCCGACGTTTGTTGTCAGTTACGGAAAGTCGAACCGCTGCGTGAGATGCTTTCGGGATTGCGAGCATGGATCACGGGAATTCGACGCGATCAAACGCCGGCGCGTGCCCTCGCGCGTGTAGTCGAGCGCGATCCAAAGTTTGACCTGGTCAAGATCAATCCACTGGCCGGCTGGTCCAGTCGCGATGTGTGGCGATACATCCAGGAGCATGATGTTCCATATAACCCGCTCTATGACCTCGGTTATGGCTCAATCGGATGCCAGCCATGTACGACGCTGATTCAGATCGGCGAACACGATCGCGCCGGCCGTTGGCGTGGCATCGCAAAAACAGAATGTGGATTACATCAATAGAGGAACGAAACAGTAGATGAAACTGATAACGCCGCACGGAGGCGAATTAATCAATCGCCAAATTCAAGGTGGTGAACGCGAAGAACTCATCCGAATGGCCACCACCTTCCCAAGCGTACAACTCAACAACCGTCAGATCTCGGATTTATTGCTGATTGCGATTGGTGGTTACTCACCTATCGACGGCTTTCTAAATGAGGCGGACTACACATCTGTTCGTGACCAGATGAAGCTCGCAAATGGAGTTGTCTGGACGATTCCGATTACTTTAGCCGTAAGCAAACATCAAGCAGACGCTCTGAGTGTTCCCGCGGAGGTGGCTCTGTACGATGATGACTATCTCCTTGGCGTTCTTAGCCTGACTGAAAAGTTTACTTACGACAAAGAAGTCGAAGCGGAAGCCGTATACGGCACGAAAGATCGCGCACATCCGGGGGTGGCCGCCCTGTTCGCTCAAGGTGATTGGTTATTAGCGGGAACGATTCGTTTGCTGAATCGTCCACGCAATCAATCATTTCAACGTTACAAGTTAGACCCTTCAGATACACGTACGCTGTTCAGCGAACGTGGCTGGCGCCGCGTTGTTGCTTTCCAGACCCGCAACCCCGTTCATCGCGCACATGAATACATTCAAAAATGCGCACTCGAGATTGCTGATGGTCTTTTACTTCATCCGATTGTCGGCGAGACGAAATCGGACGATGTGCCTGCCGAGATCAGAATCCGTTCTTACGAAGAGATTCTCGCGAACTACTATCCTGCTTCACGAACTATCTTGTCCGTAATGCCGGCCGCGATGCGCTACGCAGGGCCACGCGAGGCTGTCTTTCATGCCTTAATCCGAAAGAACTATGGATGTTCGCTTTTTATTGTCGGTCGCGATCACGCCGGTGTCGGAAACTATTATGGCACCTACGACGCGCATTACATTTTTGATGAGTTTGATCCCGCAGAACTCGGAATCACGCCGTTGTTTTTTGACCACACCTTCTACTGTCGAACGTGCGGCGCGATGGCGTCAGCGAAGACCTGTCCGCATGAGGCTAGAAATCATGTCACGCTTTCAGGGACGAAAGTGCGTGAGCTCTTAAGCGCAGGCGAGCTGCCACCGGTGGAGTTCTCGAGACCTGAAGTAGCGCGTGTTCTGATTGATGCGTATCGAGTAATGGTCTAAGGGGAAAAAATGTCACGAAACCGAGGATTTACTATCTGGCTTACCGGCTTATCAGGATCCGGCAAAACAACTCTGGCCCAGTCACTTATCAGAGAACTGAAAGCATGTGATGTCAGAGTTGAATTGCTTGATGGTGATGAGGTCCGCACAAATCTCTCAAAGGGTCTCGGCTTTTCGAAAGAGGATCGCGACACCAACATCAGGCGAATTGGTTACGTCAGTCGTCTGCTCTCTCGCAATGGCGTGGGAGTTATAACCGCGGCGATCTCGCCTTACAGAGAGATTCGCGAGGAGGTGCGGCATTTAATCACGCGTGACGGCGGTGGGTTCATTGAAGTTTATGTGCAGTGTCCGATCGAGGTGCTGATTGAGCGAGATGTTAAGGGGCTCTACAAAAGAGCGCTTGCGGGAGAGATAAAGGAATTCACAGGAGTGTCGGATCCATACGAAGAGCCGCTGAATCCGGAAGTAACCGTGAACACGGACAGCGAGTCAATCGAAGAGAGTGCAAGCAAGATCATCGCTGAATTGGAACGGCGGGGACTCCTCGCAGAGCAATTGGTTGAGGTCTAGCGCGCGGATCTAACTTGAATTCTTCTCGGTGCAACTCTGTGTTCTCCTTGTCTCTGTGGTTATAGGAATGTGCGATACAACAACCACAGAGACACAGAGAACACAGAGGTTGCACAGAGAAATCCGACAATAGGTTTAATCATATGACTACGACACAGCAGCTTCTCGAACCAGGTTCACCTACGTCCTCAGCGCTTATACCTCCCTATATTCAAGATGAGCTGACCTGGTATGAGGGGGAGATCACGAAGTACCGCAGTGGCGAGTTGGATGAAACAAAAATGCAAAAGGTGCGGTTGCACTTTGGTACGTATGCACAACGCCAGGAAGGTGTGCAGATGCAACGCATCAAAATTCCGGGCGGCTGTCTCACGGCCGATCAGCTCGAGCGCCTTGCTGATGCTTCCGATCGGTTTGGAAGCGGCTTCATTCACTTCACCACCAGAGAGGACGCACAGATCTATTACGTCAGGCTTGAAGAGACTCCAACACTGCTGCGTTTTCTTGCCGCGGCTGGAATTACTACTCGCGAAGCCTGTGGCAATACAGTCAGGAACATAACTGCTTGCTATCGTGCCGGTACGTCCGCAACAGAAGCTTTCGATGTGCGGCCTTATGCAGACAGCTTGTTTCGCTATCTGGTTCGAAACAAGCTCAACCAGAATCTTGGTCGCAAGTT
>JBKPPU010000073.1:0-71770 GCA_046733695.1 Acidobacteriota bacterium | reverse complement strand
TACCGCACGGGCTCAAAGCAACCAAACGGGTGAACGATCTATTGCCCTCTCTTGCACCAATCGCTTCTGCTTACTCCGCGATTGGCAAAGCAACAAACACTCTTTCTAACTTGCATGGGCTTAACATACAAGCGGGTGGGTACGCCGTAGGCTCCTATCGAAATGCTGCGCAGCACCCACCCGCTACCGCGAGGTGGTACTGACTGTATCCAAGCCTGACGTCCGGCTCTTGAGGCAAAGCCGGCTGCAACCCGTGTAGGAAACAGATAAAGCGGAAACTGCGGCGTGGGCCAAGTGACAATGGTGACAAAGCCCGCGCCGTCAGAAAAGTTGCAGCTTTTGTTTATTCGCGTTACTGTCCTGCTCCAGTGAAGCAATACTCGTCTCTGTCCTTCTTCCTCTTGATCTTCCTGCTGAGCTTGCGGACCGCAGAGGCCTGCTCGTGCGGTGCTGCACCGACCGTCCTGAACGCGTTCAATCACTCAGATGTCGTGGTCATTGTCAGCCCAGTTTCGGTTGAAAAGGCGCCACCGGAAAAAACTGCTCCACCGGGACGAATAGCCGAGAGACAGAGGTACGTTGACGGTGTTATGTCGACTTCAACGCGTGTCGAGCAGGTGTTCAAAGGAACATTGAAGGTTGGCGACGAGATGATCTTCCTACAGGGAGGCGGGGCTGACTGCATTTGGACCTTCGACGAAAAGGACATTGGAAAGAAGTTTCTGTTTTATCTCACACGGTTCGAAGGGTCGCAGCGGTGGATGGCGATAACGTGCGGCAGATCCAAACTCGTCGAATACGCGGCTGACGATCTTCTCTACCTTAATAATCTCGACAAGGTTCGCAACAAGACCCGCATTTCCGGGACTGTGAGATTCCGGTATGAGACAAACGAGATCCGTGCCGGTCGAAAAATTCGCATCGTCGGGACCAACAGTACTCAAGAGGTTAAAACCGACGAGAATGGCGTCTATGAGATTTATGACTTGCCTGCCGGACGTTACTTTGTCGAACCGGATGTCCCCAAAGGCTGGAAGGTCGAACGCTACTGGTTAGACTATTCACCAAGCTTCGATCGAAAAGCTAATGACGGGTCGTTACAGAAAATTCCCATCATTCTCGAAGCCAATAAACATGCTTCACTCGACCTTACATTCGAGATCGACAACGCGGTCCGTGGACACGTCTATGATCCGTCGGGCCAGCCCATGAACGATGTCTGTCTGCACCTGATTCCTGCCGACGGTACGGAAGGAAAATACCTGGGCGACTGTACCAAAAAAGATGGCGCTTTCGAGATCAATCGGATTCCACCCGGCGCCTATGTCCTCATCCTGAATAACGATGGAGAGATGACGAGCAAAGAGCCGTTTCGCACTTTGTACTATCCGAAGGTGTCGAAGCGCGAAGAGGCGACCGTCTTCAACATCGGTATTGGCGATGTTGTCGAGAACCTGGAAATCTATCCGCCGATTGAGGTGAAAACGATCACTGTTGAAGGTGTGTTGACCTTCTCAGATGGGAAACCCGTTGCCGACGAGTATGTGGAGTTCAGGGCGTTAAGGAAAAAGACGGCGCCGGAAGATGACGACGACGAAGACCCAAATGACGCAAACACTAAGACAGATCAAAAGGGTCGATTTTCAATCAAGATTGTAAACGGAGCAAACGGATCCTTGTTTGGTGAAATGATCACTTTTGTCGGCGACTTTGAAAACTGTCCGAAACTGGACCGTCTCATCAAACAGTCAGGCACGGACGTTCCCGACATACGGACTCCACCAGTCGAGATTCGCGCGACGAGTAATGTCTACGGCGTGGAGCTAAAGTTTCCTTTTCCTTCGTGCAAGAAAGCTAAAACACCGTAAACAGCTAAAGGGCGCCTTCGCGTTCGAAAGCGCCCTTCCCCCGTCGCCGCCCCCAACTGTTAACTAGTTTACTGCCACGGGAACTTCGGTCCGCGCGATGGGACGAAGTTGATCGACTTTGTGTTGGCATTGCTCGATTTCTCGAGACTCGTGAATTCAAATACCTTGGTGTCGCTGACGACTGCCGGTTCAGTCGCGGACTTCATGAATTGAGTCATTGAGAATGAAGGTTGTTTCTCGGTGCTCGCCGGCGCAACGGCGATGGTTGACTCTTTAGTCGGAACACTCACGCGATCCTTGCGAAGGGCAGCCAGCTGGTCGGCTTCAACTGAATTCAAGGTAACGGCCACGGCGGTTTGGTTATCAACGGATCCGGTTTGCGCCAGCGCCGGCAGAGCTGCGAATACAAGCACGATGGCCGCGAATGACAAGTGCGAAAGTTGTTTTTGTATCGTCATGATCCTTACCTCTCCTTCAGTTTGTTTCTCCTGACAGAAAGGAGAGTACCAACTTGTTGACGACTCGAAAATTGTACGTTGGTTCGGTGGAACTGTACTTTGGTGCAGGGTGCTAAGGGTAACAAAGGCTAGGTATTGAACGGAGGGTCAATAGCAAGGCGTCGATACTGAATGGCTTGCGCAAAAAACCGGCGGCGCCGGCCTTGAGAGCGCGCAGTTGCGTGGCCTCGTCGGCCTGCGCAGACATGAAGATTATCGGCACTTCCAACCTCGATGCGTTCAGACGCTGCTGTAGCTCGAGGCCACTCATTCCCGGCAAATTCACATCAAGAATCAGGCAAACAGACGCGCGCAACGCTGCGGATTCCAGAAACTCCTCCGCCGACCCGAACGCATCGACACTCAGCCCGGCAGCCTTGATGGCGCGACACAACATGCGTGACATCGAAGGATCGTCATCAACAATGGAAATCAAATGCGACATGCTGGCACAGAGTCTACCAGCACGAAAGAAAGGCCAGAATTGTACGAGAGTTCAGGTGACCTGCACCAAAGTACAATGCGACATTCACAGATTAGGCAGATTTCTCTGTAATCTGCGGACGGATCTTCAATCGGTCGGCCATGCGGACCAGGTCCGCTACGGAGTCGGCTTTCATTTTCTGAACGACCTGCGAGCGGTGTGCTTTGATTGTGCGTTCGCTAGTGCCGAGTTGATGAGCAATCTGTTTGTTTAGTGACCCTTCCGTGACGAGCGCAAACACCTCGCGTTCACGGCTTGTGAGTGAATCGTAGCGCGCCTGGATCTCGGCCAAATCGTCAAGCTGTTGCCGCATTTCGCGGTCACGGGCGATTCCCTCTTTGATCGCATCGATCATGTCCTGATTGCGAAACGGCTTCGAGAAAAAACCAACCGCACCCGCCTTCATCGCTTCAACCGTCATCGGAATATCACCATGACCGGTGATAAAGATAATCGGAAGCGGTCGTGAGCCGTGGGCGACGCGGCGTTGTAGATCCAAACCGCTTAAACCGGGCATTTGCACGTCGAGCACCAGGCACGCCGCGGACTCAGGCGGCGGAGCGGCGAGAAACGCTTCCGCCGATTCGAAAGGAACCGTCTTCAAGCCAATGGTACTCACGAGCCGCGAAAGAAAATTGCGGAACGAGACGTCGTCGTCAACGACGATTACCACTGGCGGTTTTTCTGTCATTGTATTTCCTGACTTCTCGCCGGCAGGCTGAACCTGAAAATCGCACCGCCGCCGGCGTTTGCTTCAGCCCAGAGCTTGCCGCCGAACGATTCAATGATCGACCTGCTGATCGCGAGGCCCATTCCCATTCCGTTGGCCTTCGTTGTGTGGAATGGTTTGAAGAGCAGTTCGGCTTTGGCGAGTTCAATTCCCATCCCACGATCGCTGACTGCGGCCAACACGCTCCCGTTCGACATCACTGTCTGCAAAGTTAACTGCCGCTCATTCGCGTCGGTCTCGTGCATGGCTTCCATGCCGTTCATAACCAGGTTCAATAGCACCTGTTGCAACTGCACCCGATCAGCTTCCACTGCCGGTAACGAGTCACCCAACTGGGAATGGATAGTTACCTGCTTCATTTGCGCTTCATGACCAACGAGGCCAATGACGTCGCGCGCGATATCGCTCAGATTCAACAACGATTTCTCAGGCACATGCTTTTTCACCAACGAACGAATCCGCGAAATGATCTGACTCGCGCGATGACCGTCGGCGGCAATATCACGGAGCGCTTCTGCGACCTGTTCGAGATCGACTTCCTTTTCCTTGAGCCAGCTCAGACAGATGTCGGCGTTTCCGACAATCGCGCCGAGTGGCTGATTTACTTCGTGAGCAATCGACGCCGCGAGCTCTCCCATCGTCGTTACTCGAGCGACATGAGCAAGCTCTGAACGCGTGTGTTGCAATTCAATCTGAGCGCGTTCGTGTTCGATCGCGATACCCGCGATGTGAGTCGCAACTTCCGTAAGTCGCGCTTCGGATCCGGTCGGAGCCTGAGGTTGCCGGTAGTACATCGCAAACGACCCTAAGACTTTTCCATGACCCGTAAAGATCGGCGTCGACCAGCAGGCTCGCAGGCCGGATAGTTTTGCGAGCTCGCGATAGTCTTCCCAGAGCGGATCGGCAAGCATGTCCGTCACGATTACCGGCTCGCCACGATACATCGCGGTACCGCAGGAACCATTCTTTGGTCCAATCGGAGCGCCGTTAACGGCCTGTACGTAAATCTCCGGAAGGCTTGGCGCCGCGCCGTGGCGAATGTGCTTTCCGTCCTCGCTGAGTTGCAGTACCGAACAAACCATTCCTTCGGACTGCGCTTCGATCAGAGTCACGAGACTGGAGAGAACGTCGGACAGTGTTGCTCCCTGCGCGATCATTTCGAGCACTCGTCCCTGGCCCGCGCGGAAAGCGTCCTCCGCTGCGCGCGCCTTTGCGAGTTCGCGCTCTACTTCTTCGCGACTACTTAACTCACTGGGAGCTTGCTGCTGATTTGCGCCGATCATACAAACAGCAGCTTGGATTATCGTATTGAGGCTGGTTACGGAACTGGCATTTCTGACAGGTTTAGCCACAAAAAGGCACAAGAACCACAAAGAGGAATTTTCTTCTTTATGTGCTTCTTGTGCCTTTTTGTGGCTATTTTATTTCTGTGGCTGGTTTACCTGGATACTCTCTGCGTGAATCGTCGGTCTACCGGCGATCATAGAAACGTGGCCACGAACCAGAACTTCACGCACGTCCGAGCAAATCAACTGCTTCCGTTCGGTTTTGGGCAATTGTGCCAACTGCACCGAGATTCTCGTGTGGCTTGTCGAATCGAATAACTCAAGGCTCTTACCATCAGCACTAATCGCAACTACCCGTGCCTCAACTTCGACAGTGCGGCCCGCAAAACTCTCCGGGTCGCTGACGAAATCCGCAATCTTGAGTCGCTCGTCGGCGCCACGCGCCATGGTCAATCCGGCAAAGCAAATAACGATCAGGAATGAAAGCGTCAGTCTCATGGTTGCTCCTTCGAATTCTGTAATGCAGGGAGCATACGGAATTGAAGAGACGCATGTAATTGGACGTTAGTTCCGTCAACCTGTACTTTGGTGAGGTATGGAAGTACGGTGGTATTCAAGTTTCCGGCCGGCAGGTTCGAGCAAATCCTTGCGTCTCGCGTGCCAAGAAAGTATAAATCGCAGGTCCTTTACTTCCTTAGGGAATCACGAGTTGTTCCAAGGTATTGTTTATCCCTTCAAGCTACATGCCTGTCGATGTTGATAAGTGAGTAATGTAGTGTCGCCATTCTGAGCACGATACATATGGATGATCACACCCCGTCATTAGCAATAGATTCCATTGACGTGTTCATCACGGACAGGTGTGGTCTTAGATGTTCGCATTGTTTTGTTGGCGAGGACCTTAACAGCAACTTGGATTTTGATTTTGCGTTGTTTGACAAGCTTTTGGGAACAGCAAAAACCTGGGGAACTAAAGAAATTACATTTCTAGGAGGAGAACCAACTCTTTATCCAAGAATTATTGAGGCGATTGAGCTTGCGCAGCACTATGAATACAGGACTAGAGTCGTTACAAATGGCCATTTAAGTTACTCTCGATTTATTGATCGATGCAGTTTTGATGTTTTGCCGTTTATATGCTTTAGCATTGATGGATCGTCTGAAGACACACATGATGTTATTCGCGGAAAGGGTAGCTTCAATATCCTGATGGACAATATTCTTCGCTCGAAGAGTCTTGGGTATAAGGTTGCCGGTATTACAGCTATAAGTCGCGAAAACCTTAATGACATCGCGGAAATTCTATTTCTTTGCGACTCACTGGAACTGGAGTGGCTCAATATTCACTACGTAACGAACAGGGGGTTTGCACGCCTTGGTTCTGTTCCCTCCATCAATGAATGGAAAGAGACACTAAAAATTATTCGCCAAAGTTCAAGCAAAATTAGAACGAAACTGCGCGTTGAAAACACCTTTATCTTCGAACAGAATAGAGGACCGATCAGGTGTGCGGTGAGAGACAAGAGTAACCTTATGTTTTTGCCGGATGGCAGAGTCTACATGTGTATGATGTTCATTGATGTCCCTAATTCACACTCTTTTCTATGGACTCAAAGTGGACTGCAAGCGAATCATTCGAACTCAAGTGAACAGAGATTGGTCATGCGACAATCAGATGAAGGCTGTCCAGCAATGTCTTATGTCAATCCTTCTGTTGTAGAAGGTGCGCTAGAGAACAATGCACTCATACAGTGCATTTATCAAAAGGAGGAACTGGCCAGCTCATCGTAATTTCACTCTTCCGTTAGTTGCATCCACCTCAATATGATCGCCCGTCCTCAGCCGGCGGGTGGCCAATCTCGTCCCAACAACGCATGGCTTTTTGAGTTCACGGCACACAATCGCCGCATGACTTAATATGCCGCCGACATCGGTAACTACGGCCGCCGCCTGAGTCATTAATGGAACTAGCTCCGGCGATGTATAAGCGCAAATAAGAATTTCGTCAGGCGTGAGAGCGATTCCGGTGTGAATGTCTTGCTCGGTGACGACACGTGCTTTGCCGATCACTAAACCAGTACAACCCACCTGTCCAGTCAACTCAACGGCTGCCTGATAGCCGTCCGCAGAAAAAAGTTCGAGACCGTCTATATTGTTTTGAAGAATTCGGTTGTAATCATTGAAAACTATGCCGCTCGAAGCTGAAGTTACTACTTCAAAGTAGCCTTTCAGATACTCATGGGCGAACGAACTTCCCAATTCGTTTTGTAGTGATTCGCGGATACCGGGATCAGACACTCGGAGGTAGCGTATAGCGCTCTCCAGGAAGTTACGAACAGGTGGTAATTCAGCCGAATACCTCCAGCGTGTAAAATCATATTCAAACCGAATAGCAGGTGCGCCATCATGAATGCCTTTGTTAAGCTGTAATATCCCTCCGCATGCTGCCTCTCCGGCAATCCGATCGTGGCTTACCGTAAATATTCCTGACATCTCCGGGTCAATATGCAGTTCAAAGTTGTACTCATATTCTTCAAACTCGAGATTTAATGAAGATACCCACCTTACGAGTTCGGCAACCGTTAGCTTTCGGTTGCGCTGAACCGGTAAGCCGTCTTTTCTTGGATTTACTCTAAGCGCATTTAACTGAACATTACTAGCATCAAGAAAACTCGAGAATGCGGCAGAAATCTGCGTGATGTCTTCGTAGTTGAACGAGTGCACTTTTACAGTCGGCAAACCGAGCGTTCTGTTTAGCACGTCCAGTCGCTGTCGCTTGGTGGCATCTTCTTTGATGAGATCATCCTTGATAAAGATATTGGTTTCCAGTGCCCACTGCGACAACGACAAATGCTTATTAAAATACTCTTGCGTCATTTACCCACGGTCCTTACTAGAAGAAATCTCTATCGTCGAGATTGGTCGAGCCTGGAGAAAATAGAGGACATCGTCTTTCACGGCGAACTCGATATCCTGGGGGAACTTGAAATGCGAGTGAATCTTCCTGCAGCCATGAACTAATTCTGCAATGGTTGTATCAGTTAGCTTCTGCTTATCTTGAAGATTGGAGTCGACATTAAGATCGACACGGGAGTCACCCACGATCGCTGACATTCTTTCTTGTCGATTAACAGTTATGTCGGCGATTTGTCCGTTTGCTGCATCCACGATATAGCAATCCGGCGTTATCTTGCCACTCACAACTGCATCACCCAAACCCCAGGCCGCTTCTATGTAATATTGTCCCGCCTCGTTTGTAATTGGATTCGATGTGAAACAAATACCAGCGGCGTCTGCAAAAACCATTTGCTGAATAATAACCGCCAGTCCCATTTCGCGAGCGCAGAGGCTATGCTGTTGAAAATAGTTGTGAGCTCGTTTCGAGAAAGGTGAATACCAACATTTCTTTACTGCATCAGGTAAACCACTCTTCGTAATACCGAGATAGGATTCGAAGATCCCTGCAAAGGCCATACGTGAAGAATCTTCCAGCGTTCCACTACTTCGGACTGAAACCAGGTCTGTGTCCAGGCTTTCGAAGAAAGTGTCTAGTGCGTCGGTGATTTGGGTACCTAAAGGAGTTTCACGAAAAACGTCAGCGAAGCTATCAGCCTCGATCGAACTGTCTTTTGGGGATGGTTCACAAGGATTCAAGTCAAACTCGCGCGATAGTCGTTCCAAAAACTCATCGCGTACCGCGGTAGGCACCACAAAGCCTTTTGGAATATTCAGATCCAAAGAACAGAGCTCGCCGAGATTGGCGGCCTTCGCACCAACCTCGCGCATGTTCTGTAGGGAGACGGTATGAAGTAGTCTAAACACCTACTTTAACCCGAGGGTCTTACCGAACTCTATGCTTTTGAACATAGCAACTGCTTTTTCCGCCACTTTAGCTCGATGAGAAACCAGATCTCTCGCATCATCTGTCATCTCAGCCAAAGTAATGTCACACCGATCGGGTATAAACACTCGGTCCAAATGAAAAGTGCCGCCCTTGAACGGCTCTTCTGCCATCCGTCCCTCGTCGCTCTGGGATACAACATATACTCTCTGCCCGTCGCAGAATCCTAGATACACGATTGATTGCGCATGTGGGTCGCCTAACTTCTTAGCCAAGACGCAAACCTGATCCTTCAGTCGATCCCAGAATTGGTTGTTCAGACCCTGAGGTAAATCGTTGAGCGCCCTCATAGCGAGTCCGCTGTGATCAACCAAAACGGGCCGACTTAATTTAGCGTAAGCTTTGATGACCTTGTCTCTTATGATGTCATCTATATTAAACGTTTGGATTTCTGGGATCGTTAAATCCATACGTTCGAGCCTGACACCTAGCCGACCGAACAGGCGCTCAAACTCCTGAAACTTATATGCGTTGCTTGTTGCAAAATACACAGCCTGGGGGTTCATGATCTATTTCTGTTGGAGGTCTATGATGTACTCCAGCAGCTCTTCTAAGTCTTTCTTAATATTAGTGGGACTCAGCAAAATGGTTTCGATATTCTTGGTCCGGAAAACCTCAATCAGTAAAGGATTGTTCAGATGAGTAACGAAATAAGACTTTACTATTTCGCCCGCTTTAATATCCTGCATCGCCCTATTCAGCTTATGCCAGATGTACCTGACATTCGGATCCGAGAAGCTATACCCAATGAATAGCACCGAACGGCCTATGATTTCCGCTCGAAGCTTTATATCCAGCGGATGTTCAAAATCCAATCGATTGTAATAATGGCTTTCCTGGAAAACGATAGAATCGTGATCCGCGAAGTCACCATGGTATTTAACGATGGTGGTCTCTTTAAACTTTTCTCTTATCCTTTCCAACTTTGAAGAATCGTATAGTGGCGTTGCTACCGTGCCAGGACGTGGCTTGTAAGTTCGCGGTGAAATAAAGTCGGCGTTAGTGATGATCTTCGAGTAGGGGATGTTTTGATTCTCAAAGCCTCGTTCGATCCAACTATCCCAGTTAGTAGTGAAGATCGATTGAACGTCCAAATATGGTAATAACAGGTGGGCTCTTGATGCCCATACGTTGTAACGATCACTGTCAATCTGCTTTGCCAAAACATTATATAAATCGCCGAGGCGCCGTTTGATTGATAGATATTCACCAATTTGTAAATAGTCACCTTGCGTTGCCAGTATCTCGGGATCGTATTCCAATAAACCTGCTGAACTTGTGATAACTTCCGACCAATTAGGAAAATCCTTGTCTACGTTTTTTGAGAATCCTGCACCGATAAAGGGAACTAACCTTCTCTCTCTTACCGCCTCTTCAAATTTTTGGGGAACATCAAAATTCATTATTTTTCATCTGTTCAGAGATAAGCGCGGAACGAGAGGGCCATAGCTTAAGCTCGAAGTTTTAGCAAGGTTTTTACGGGAGGACCATTCCCTAATCGCCGGTAGCGTATAGCAGGACCATAGCATAGTCAATGATTTTACAATCAGTGCCGCGCTTCAACTTCGCGTCGCCGCTTTGAATGTTCTGGCGAACCTTCATGACTGTTCACGAAGTGATTGTCATCCAGATATGACACCCGTACCGTGAGGCTTATTGTTTGTGATTAAAAGAAGCGGTAGTGGCCCTTGATCATCCACTCAAACAGCACGTCTTCGACTCGCGTGCCGGCGCCGAGGTTGTGAACGATCAGGTAGCGGTCCTCTGAGTCTGACAACATATTGGTCACGATACCGATGTGATCGATGCCGCTCGTCAGATCCCACGCAACAATGTCACCGGGCTGATAATCCGTCGCGTCGTAACTCACCGGCAACGACTTTCCGTGACGTCTGAAATAAGCCATCAGGTTCAGGACGCGACGATGATCGATATTCGAATCCGGACTTATCGCGCCCCATTTGGTCGGGTAGTCGGAGCGCGCTGCTGCCATGTCTTCGTGAATTTCTTTTTGCAGATCGATGCCGGCTTTACGAAACGCGCGAACGACGACGTCCGAACAAACACCGGTTTTTTCTGAAACATCGCCGCCTGGATAATCGAGCGCGACGTACGCGGGATCGTAACTCGTTGTCACACCGGCCTGGGCGATTGCGCCATCAAGCATTTGTTTGAGTTGAGGAGGTGCGTTCGCTGGCAGTGGTTTGACCGGCGCATTTGGGGGCACAGCAGGTTTGCGACTCACAACCCGTGTTTGTCGCTGACAACTGCCTGCTGCAAACACACCGATCAGAAGTAAGAGTCCTGCAACTGCTGCGTAATGGCGCTTTTGATCCACTAGCTCTTAGACGCTGCTGTACGCTCAGCGTTCCCAAATTTTATCTACACCGTTGCGGTTGGGCTCTCACGATTGAGCGCAAACCTGGTCCGTTCGACAGCGCCGGTTGCTGATAACGCATCAGCCAACAGCCCCATTGCGGAATGGGCGCGTGATTCGCTTTCGTGCTCCGCGCAATCTGCGAAGAAGATGGCTCTGTCCGTTTCAGCAGTCAGTGAAACTCGTGCCGCGTCGCGATGATTCCAGGCCCAGCAAATGATGCCGCCGTCGTCTGAATAAACAACGGCGCCTGGGGTCGACATCATGGGAGTGGTGTCTCCGATTCCGACAAAAGGTTCCTTCTCCTTACTCAGCCGGACACGGATGTCACCTTCAACGTTCTCGAGATCGTACGCGCCCATCGGGACCATCTCGATTAGACTAACGTAACAATAGAGATTGACCAGCGGCAGACTTGTTTCAATCATCTCCTGCCTCAAAGCTCTTCTGTATAGCTGTTCGATCGCGGAGCGGTACTTACTCGGCTTCACACCGAATCGTTGAAAAGCATTTCGCCATTCCTTCACGACCGGCGCGTCAAGAATGGATTCAATGGTAAAGCCACTGGAGGAAACACTCTCGATGGCTTTCTGTTTCCAGGGAGCCACAACTGCCGGATCGAATTCAGCAACGCCGTCGAAAACAATCCCGTGCACGCTCGCTTCGGGAAACATATCAAACACTTCCTGATTGCAACGGACGATCATTCTTCTCTCCTAATCGATACCCTTAGCGCGTCTACGACGTAAAGTACAGGAAAAATTTGGCGCTGTACCGCCTTCTCTGTGTAACAATTCATCACAGATAGCCACAGAGTTATAGAGAGACTCGATCATGAACACACTGCAAGACATTCGCTTCGCAGTTCGGATGCTACTCAAGCGGCCAGGCTTCACGGTCGTTGTGGTTTTGACATTGGCCCTCGGCATCGGCGCTAACACCACGATCTTCAGCGCCATCGACGCCGTTTTGCTGAATCCACTGCCCTATAAAGATCCCGAGCGTTTGATGGTGGTGTGGGAAACGAATAAGCAGCTCGGGCCGGAGATGTGGGATCGAAATGAAGTCGCAATCGGTAACTTTCGCGACTGGCGGTCACGTAATCATGTGTTCGATCAACTCGGATCGCTTTTCTATACCGATATGCATCTGACTGGTATAGGCGAGCCGGAAAGAATCAAGAGTTGTGTCGTCACTACGAATTTCTTTCAGGTACTCGGCGTACAGCCGATGCTCGGAAGATCCTTTCTTCCTGAAGAAGAAATACCGGGACATCCCTTCGCCGTAATCCTCAGTCATGACCTGTGGCAACGACGCTTTGGATCTGATCGAGATCTCGTAAACAAGAATCTCACACTTAACGGGCATCAGGTTACGGTGGTTGGCGTAATGCCTCCCGGCTTTGAATTCCAATTCCCGACCAGCTCTCGTGTCGACATGTGGGTGCCGATGACTATCGGCGAAGGCGATCTCGATCGCAGTATGAACTTTCTCCACGTGCTGGCTCGGCTCAAGCAGGGTGTCTCGCAAGAGCAGGCGCAGAGTGAGATGAACCTCATCGCCAGTCAGCTTCAACAACAATATCCCGAGACGAATGCCGGCCGAGGCGTGCGCGTTGTTCCTTTGCACAAACAGGTGGTGGGAAAGGTCGAGTCATATCTTTACATATTGTTCGCTGCTGTCGGATTCGTCTTACTGATTGCGTGCGCGAACGTCGCGGGTTTGCTACTAGCCCGCGTCACCGCGCGGCATCGAGAAGTTGCGATCCGGCTTGCGCTGGGAGCAAGCCGCTGGCGGCTTGTGCGGCAGTTACTAACTGAGAGTCTAATCCTCTCTCTTGTGGGAGGCTTGTTAGGCCTGCTTGTCGCGTACGGCGGAATCAAACTGCTGCTGGCTCTCACGCCATCAGAAGTGCCACGCTTGCATGGGATCGGTTTGCACCTTCCGGTGTTCCTCTGGACGCTCGCAATTTCCGTAGTTACGGGTCTGTTGTCCGGACTCGCTCCGGCACTCCAGGCTTCCAGACCGGATCTGAACAAAGCACTCAAAGACAGCTCCGGGCGAAACCCCGGAAGCTCTCAGGGCAGCGGCTTACGTAATCTGCTCGTCGTTTCGGAAGTGACAGTCGCGCTGCTCTTGCTCGTCGGCGCGGGTTTGATGACGAAGAGCTTCGTTCGCTTGCAACAAGTTAATCCCGGATTCGAAGCGACGAATGTAGTGAGCATGTACATTGCTTTGCCCACGCAAAAATATCGACGACAACAGGTCAATGGTTTCTACGATCAACTGCTCGAGCGCGTCAGAAATCTACCGGGAGTGAAGTCTGCCGCTGGCATCGATCCGCTTCCGCTTAGCAATAACAACGGGACGACAAATTTCGTCGTCGAAGGCGCGCCCGTCGTTTCTTTGGTGGATCGTCCGGAGGCGGGCCGGCGGATTATTACACCCGGCTACTTTCAGACAATGAGCATTCCGATTTTGAAAGGACGTTCATTCACCGAGCAGGATCGAGAAAACACGCCGAACGTGATCGTCGTCAACGAAGCGCTGGCCAGCCGCTATTGGCCCAACCAGGATGCAGTTGGAAAGCGACTCGGTTTCGAGGAGGATGCGGGCAAGCAGGTGTGGCGTGAGATCGTCGGCGTCGCCGGCAACGTCAAGCACAAGGCAATCGAGACCGACGTGATGCCGGAGGTTTATTTTCCATATCAACAATTCCCAGGAAATTTCATGAACCTCGTCGTGCACACTGACTCGGATCCGGTAAGCATGATCCCCGCGATACGCAGTCAGGTTTTGAGCATAGATAAGGATCAGCCTGTCGCTGACATCATGACGATGGAGCAACGACTGGCGAAATCAGTTGCTTCGAGTCGTTTTGTAATGCTGCTACTCAGCAGCTTCTCCGTTCTCGCCTTGGGTCTGGCTGCGGTTGGAATCTATGGAGTGATGGCCTATCTCGTAACGCAGCGAGCCCAGGAGATTGGCGTTCGTATGGCGCTGGGCGCGCAAAGACACGATGTGCTGAGGCTCGTAGTCGGAAGGGGTATGGTCCTGGCGATCACTGGAACTGCAATTGGTTTGGGTGCCGCGCTCGCGTTGACTCGCCTGATGAGGAGCTTGCTGTATGAGGTGACTCCTACTGACTGGCTCACGTTTGCAATAGCATCACAGGTCCTGCTCACCGTGGCACTACTCGCGTGTTACATACCGGCGCGCCGTGCCACTAAGGTCGATCCATTGACAGCGTTGAGATACGAGTAGCAGCGGTCAAACCAGCAGTGTTACACTGCGTCGCATGCCAATAAAGAAAGTTGCAAAAACTCACACCTCATCTCGCAAGAAAGCTTCGGCGTCTTCGTCAACCAAGCGTCGTACTAAGAAAGCCTCTACAAAGGCGTCCAAGCGAGCTGCAAAATCGGAATTCGAACCGAACATTTCAGAGGCTGAGTGGCTGAAATTACGAAAACTCACCTTGAAGATGTGTCAGATGATTTACGAGGACTATCAGCAGGGCAAGTTCGAGCGGCTTTTTTTCTAGTTTCCCACTTCTACAACCTGGAGAAATGATGGCGTACTTCACCTACGACTCATCGGTGTTTATTTCCAGAAAGCTAACGAACTTCGAACAGATGCCGGAAAGCTTTCGGATGTCTGCCGTAGTGATGATGGAGTTGACTGGAAGCGCTCTGGACGATTCTCATCGAAAATTCTACGAAGGCATGTTTGCACACTATGAAAAGACCAAGTTACTCATCATACCGAACGGGGATGACTGGTTGCTTGCCTCCAGAATTCTCTTTCTTTTAACTCAGGCTCGAAAACGCTCACAAAGAGGATTTTTGCGACGCCTGCCACCCGGAGCCTCGCAGCGTATGGCTCTGGACGTTCTGATTGCCGTTAGCGCTCGACGATGGAAAGCAGCAGTTGTGACGGAGAACTGGGTCGACTTTAAAGCGATTCAACGTTACTGCAATGTCAAGATTATTAAAGCGTCAAAGTTCTTCAAGAAGTAACTAGTAATTCGTCAATATCTCTTCCGGCTTGAATCCCATCTTGCCGAGACGCTCGCCGGTTTGATCGATCATCTCCCGTGAGCCGCAAATCAAAGCGACGGGCGATGAGAGATCGGGGAGGACATGATCTAACAACGACTGCACATAACCAGTCGGACCGGACCAGTCATGCCCATCCGGACGAGAGATCACCTGGCGGAGCTCGACGCCTGCATTTTCCCAGCCGTCGGTTTCGTCGCGATAACAGAAATCGTCCGGAGTTCGCGCACCGTAAAGCACTACCAGTTGTCCGAAATCGTTCTTGCGCTTCAACACGTGCCGCAACGCCGATCGCAACGGCGCCACGCCGGTTCCCATCGCGACAAACACCAGGTCGCGTCCTGTCATTTCATCGAGAGGGAACCCACGCCCGCAGATATCAACCAGCCCAATCTCATCCCCGACGCGCATGTCATAAATCACGCGGCTGGCGCCAACCTTCTGTTTCACAAGTACTTCAAGATCGCGATCGGCAGGCGTTCCCGCTAGAGCAAAGTAAGCCGGCTCCTCGCCTTCTACTCGCAATATCGCAACCTGTCCGGGCGTGAAATCCACCGTTCGCTCCGGTCGAAGATCGAACGAACGGATAATCCTCGCCTGGTCACGAATAGCCGAAATGACGAGTGTCTGCGCTGTCTTTTGTTCCATCGGTGCTCGCAGTTTAGCAAATCAATCTTCCCATTCTCACTGGTTACCGTTACAATTCCAATCCCCATGAAGTATCGGCTTCTGACAACCGTCGCGGTTCTTGCGCTATGCGTGTTTACGGTGCAGGCGCAGTCCGGCAGAAGACACACACAACCCGAGCCCGCAGCGCCGGTACCGACGCCGACCCCGGAACCCTCACCAACACCGAAAAAAGCCGAAGAGAAATCCGAACTGGTGTTCTTCATCGGAGCCGATCGTAATGATTCCATGGCAACTTTTCCTTTCACATATTACGACGCGGTAGTGAGTGGTTGTGCGAGCCGCCTGCGAGCGGGATCTTCGGCAGACATCGACGCATCGAATCAATCGTTGAGCAGAGGAGACGCGATCAAGAAGGCGAAGGCAGATACGAAGACTTATGTGGTTCTGCTGATGCTCAAATTCGATACGATGGCCCGTTCTTACGACGACATGATTGTCGAGTTTGTAGTGTTCGCACCTGGCACGGCGAAGGTCGCAGTCACGGGACATAGCTACATGAACGCGAATCGTGCGGGGCCCATAATCGCGCAGCCCCGCGGCTCGACCAGCGCTCTGTACCGTGAACAGTTGTTGAAAGTGGCAGGTGAAGACGCGGGAAACAGGATTCTTAAGTCACTGCACCTTGATGTTTCGATTCCGAAGAAGCCTTAGCTGCAGAGCTACTCCTCATAAAGCTTCTCAATCACATCGCGATACTTATCATCAATAACTCTGCGCTTCACTTTCAGAGTCGGCGTGAGCTCGCCGCCTTCAATCGTAAATTCATTCTCCAGCAGGGCGACCTTCTTTATCCGTTCATACTTCGCGAGGTTGGGAGTCAACGAATCAATCTGTCGTTGAATCAAGTCGATGATACGCGGGTGATGGCAGAGCTCGCTCCGGCTTTTAACTTCAATTCCCTTCAGCTTGCAATACGACTCGAGCTGTTCCCAAACAGGCACGATTAACGCCGCCGGAAACTTGCGCTCCGCTCCAATCAGCACCACCTGGCTCACAAAACGCGAACCCTTGATCGCCTGTTCTATCGGTTGCGGTGAGATATACTTTCCACCCGAAGTCTTAAACAACTCTTTCTTCCGATCGGTTATGCGAAGGAATCCGTCTTTGTCGAACGCGCCGATGTCTCCCGTTTTGAACCAGCCATCACTGGTGAAGACTGCGCGCGTCTCGTCGGGCTTGTTGTAATAACCCTGCATCACATTTGGACCACGCACCTCGATCTCGCCATCCTCGGCGATACGAATATCGACGTTGGGAATTGCCTTCCCGACTGTTCCCGGACGATTGTCTTCAATCTTGCTCGTCGTTATGACTGGCGAGGTTTCCGTCAGACCATAACCTTGCACGATGGGAATGCCCGCGCCAATGTAGATGTACTGGAGATCCTCCGGCAGCGCCGCTCCACCCGATACCAGCAACCGCATACGACCACCAAACGCCCATTGCCATTTTGAAAAGACCAGCTTGGAAGCAATGCGGTGCTGCAATTTGAGAAACGCCGGCACGTTCTTGTGTGCAATCGTGTGCTTGGCATATTCACGAGCCACGGAAACGGACCACGCAAGCAACGCCGCACTCACCTTTCCGGCTTCAGCCGCACGCTCGCGAATGCGCGCGTAAATCTTCTCGAAAATTCGCGGCACTCCCACCAGCACGGTCGGGCTCACTTCGCGCAGGTTTGGTCCAATCGTTTGCAACGACTCCGCGAAATAGACCGCCATGCCCCGGTTGAGATACATGTACATCGCCTGCCGTTCGAAAACGTGTGACAGCGGCAACACAGACAGCGCGATGTCGTGTTCACCAAAGGACAGATGCCCGGACGAGTCGATCAGATTTGAGACCAGGTTCGAATGCGTCAGCATCACGCCTTTCGGTTCACCAGTCGTTCCGGACGTGTAGATGATCGTGGCAAGATCGTCCGGTTTGGTAGTCGCCACTGTCCTATCAATATGCCCGGGTTCGAGCTGTCGACCTCTTTCTTCGAGTTGGGCCAACGTCAAGCCTTCCGTGTCTGTGATTCCTTCAGCCTCGAAGAAAACAATGTGCTTCACTTGCGGACACTCGCCAAGCGCGTCTTTCAGTTCATTAAACTTTTCCAGATTGGCGAGAAAGAGAACGCTGGCCCCTGAGTCGTTCAGGATGTAACGCACCTGAGGTGGCGTTAATGTCGGATAAATGGGAACGTCGATCGTGCCGGCGAAGATCGATCCGGCGTCCGTCAGCGTCCATTCGACACGGCTTTCCGAAAGTATCGCAACGCGATCGCCAGGACCAACACCGATTGCATGCAGTCCGGCAGCAATCGACTTTGCGCGCCGAAGCATTTCGTCAGACGAGATCGGCGTCCAGCGACCACCGCTTTTGTAATTCAGTGTGTCAGGTCGTTTGTGCTTACGCGCAACGTGAGTGAAAACGTCCGCGAGCGTGACGGGTTCGTCCGCAGCGGCAGGTTGGCGAGCGGGAGTACCTGAGCGCAAATCCATGTACTCAATCACTCGCTTCACTGCACCTTCACTCCGTTAAGAAAGATATCCAAAACCTCGTCAGCCATCGGCGCTAGTTTGTAGCGACGCTTCGAGAGAATCCAATTCGTCGCCATCTCGTCGAGCGCTCCGAAAAGGATCTTCGCAACTACTTTGGCGTTTAGATCGGCTCGAAAGATGCCCGCGCGTTGTCCTTCTTCGAACGTGGAACGGATGAGCGCGAGATACTCGGCGAAGCCGGCCGCGGAAAACTCTTCCATAAACTTGGTCGAGCCGCGCAGTTCAACCTGAAATACAACCGCGAGATCGCGGTCGGCGCCGAGTCGTTCGAGATGCAAGAGCGCAATCTGGCGAAGCTTTTCCTTCGGATCTGTGACTTCGGCGATCTGGTTCCTGGCGGCGTCGAGTGCTTCCTCGACGCTGCGATCGAATATGGAGTGGAGAATGTCTTCCTTGCTCTTGAAGTAAAGATAGACAGTGCCGTCGGCGACACCCGCTTCGCGCGCGATATCGGCAACCTTCGAGTTGAAGTATCCACTGTGCGCGAAGACACTGATCGCCGCACGCAAGATAGCCTCACGTTTATCGCCTACAAACGAACGAGCGGATCGCATCTGGGAATGAATGATGCCTCACTCAGTTTCGTTACGCAATATCTACGACAAAAGTATTACCCAAATCCGCGTCTTTATCGGCATTCATCGGTGGCTAAATGATCGTCGTCCTGTAGCAGATTAGGATCGACGTTGCGCGGAATGCCTTTGAGAAGAAATTCCTGTGTTGGGTACGGGATCCGAATCGAACGCTCTCGAAACAACTCAGCGATGCGGTAGTTAATGTCACTGCGAATTTGCACGTGACGTCGCGGCTGGTTTGTCCAAACAAGGAGACGGAAATCCAAAGAGTAGTCGCCAAACTTGAGAAACTGCACATTCGGCTGCGGGTCACTCAAAACATTCGCCACGTTCTTCGCCGCTTCAACGAGCGTATCAGTCACGAGCTGAATGTCGGAATCGTCCGCCACTCCGATCGGTATCGCGATGCGCGCGCGTGGATCGCCATAGGACCAGTTCACCACTCGCTGGGCTACTAGTTTCGAATTCGGCACGATGATGGCAATCCGATCGTTTGTAGTGACTATCGTCGTGCGCAGATTAATGCTCTGCACATCACCTTCATCTTCACCAATAGTAATCCGATCGCCGATGCGTATCGGTCGCTCGAACAGCAGGATAAAACCCGACGCGATATCCGCAGCAATGTACTGAAGTCCAAAACCGATGCCCACGGAGAGCGCGGTAAAGATCACGGCAATCGAAGTGAGATCGATCTGGAAAGCCTGATTGAGCGCGACCAGCAAACCGATCGTAACGACGAGATATTTAACGAGGCGGCAAATCGTGTAACGCAAACCCGGATCGATATGATGACGGCGCGCTATTCGTTGCTCAATGAAAGCACTGGACCACCGCGCGGCGAGAAACGTCGCCACCACCACCACTACACCGACGAACAAGCTTGAAGCAGAGACAGTAATTTGTCCGAAAGTGAACTGTCGTGTCAGATAACTCCAGATCCGCGCAATGATTTCTCCCGCACCTTCAAAGAGTAAAAAGTTCGCCATCTGTACGTCCATCCAACTCAGCATAGCGATTTAAGTGTTACAAAAGCGTTGTAACCATGAGTTGATTTCAGGACGATAGTCACGCAGAGATTAAACCGCCAAGAAAGTTTCATTGACACGTTCTGAACGGGTTACTAAGATGTCCGTCCAATTGGCCCGATTCCAAAAACAACATGATCCAAACACCAAAACCTTCCTCCCGAGAAGTTTGAGACCGGTCCAGAATCTTGAAGATACCCAAGCCAAATCTGAAACGAATCAACACACTTGAATATAGGAGATCACTATGCGGACCCCCGTACTTAGCAGTTTCCCCCGGATCTTAACTTTCACAGCAAGCCTCATTCTCACGCTGCTGATTGCTCTGAACGTAAGCGCTCAAACTCAGATCACTACCGGCACGATCCAGGGCACGGTTATTGATGCGAACGGCGCAGTCGTTCCCGGCGCAAACGTCGAAGTCAAGAACCTTGGCACCAACTCTTCGCGCACACTAGTCACTGACGAGGATGGACGTTTCGTAGCGCCTCTGCTTCAGCCGGGCAACTATTCAGTTACTGTTTCCAAACAGGGCTTTGCGACGACCATTCTCGAAAACACGGCGCTGACGGTGGGCCAGGCATTGACGATTCCCTTCTCGTTGAAGATCTCGAACGTCAACGAAACCGTCACCATCACGTCAACGCCAACCGTCGACACCGTCAAGACTGAGGCCAGCACGACGATGAACGAGACGGCAGTCAGCACTACGCCGGTTCTCGGAAGAAAGTTTGAAGACCTGCTGACACTCACGCCCAACGTCAGCATCACGCAGGGTCCGGACGGCGATGAGATCAATTTCGCGGGCCAGCGCGGAATCTTTAACAACGTGAGTCTTGACGGCGGCGATTACAACAACGGCTTCTTCGGCGAACAACTCGGAGGACAACGCGCGGCAATCGACATCACGCTCGAAGCGGTAAAGGAGTTTCAGGTTGTCGCAAGCGGAGCGAGTGCTGAGTTTGGACGCACGGCCGGCGGCGTGATCAACGTCATCACGAAGTCAGGCGCGAACGACGTTCATGGCAGCGCATTCCTTTTCCAGCGCCTCGAAGCACTGACGGCAAACACTTCAGACGGCAAGCCGCTCGAAGGTTTTAATCGTAGTCAATACGGCGGAACGATTGGTGGTCCAATCAAGAAGGACAAGGCGTTTTACTTCTTCGCCTTCGAGGGGATCCACGAAAAACTGGAGCGCGCGAATCTGAGCGAACAAATCGGTGCGACGCCGTGCCCGATTTCGGCGCCGACGATTGGCGCAAATGAAGGCGCAATCAACGCTAACGACGATTGCGCGCGACTGGCGCTGCTCGGCTTCTTCAGAACCCGACTCAACCAGGAAGAAGGACTGCCCGTCGAACACAAGATCAATAATCAGGCATTCTTCTCGCGAGTAGATTTCGATCTCAACAGTTCAAACCATCTTTCCGTGTCATACAACTTCGACTATTCGAAAAACACGAACCAAACATTCGACGTCGCCACATACGGAAACTCCGCCAACGGTATCGAGGGTCCATCAAAGATCAATGTGGTGCGCGCTAACCTGTTCACCACTGTATCGCCGACGAAGCTCAATGAAGCTCACTTCTCTTACAGTCGTGAACTGCGGCCGCGCGCCGCGGTCCCGTCAAATGTTCCGGCAGATACGGCGATGGGGTTTGCGACGACGTTCAGGTTCGGTTTTCCGTTTTTCCTCGAACCAAATGTCGATGAACTACTCTGGCGCACCCAGGCGAAAGACAACTTCTCGATCATTAGTGGCGATCACAACTGGAAATTCGGCGGCGAGTGGCTGCACACGCTGAACGACCAAGTGTTCCGCGGCTTCTTTACCGGTCGTTACATCTTCGACAGCCCCGCGGGCTTTCTGCGTTATTCGTCAACGCCCGCTGCGAATGGTTTTGGACCAAACGTAGGTGAGTGTTTTAGTGCGGCCGGCGCCTTTACTAAATGGATCACTCAAGGCGCTCCTTTTAACCAAACGTGTAACGATCCCGCGATTCCCGGCGTCGAGACTGTCGGCGGTCCACTGCTTCTTTATTTGCAGAACGGCATCCCAACGGGAATCTCAGGTGCTCCGCCGCCGGGTGCGTCCACGATCAAGAACGAAGACCTGGCTTTATTCGTCCAGGATCGTTGGCAGCTTAGACCAAACTTCACTCTGAACTACGGCCTGCGTTGGGAAGCGCAGATTTTTCCGGAGCCAGTGGTTCCGCCGAGTCAAACCGTCTACGCGTCGTTGTTAACGAATCCCAACTTCCCGTCTGACGGCACGTTGCACAGTCCCAAGAAAGAGTTTCAGCCACGTCTCGGCTTTGCCTGGGATTTAACGGGTCAGGGTAAATCAGTGCTTCGTGGGAGCGCGGGTGTTTTCTACGGCCGTCAAAACATGCTGTCGCAGGTTGGTTCGATCACAGACAATGGCGTGCAACAGTTTGGTATCGCCTGTGGATCTTCTTTTGGTTGCAGCAACGGGCAGGGGTTGCCGTCGTGGCCAAATATCGTGAATGTCCCACCGTTGGGCGGCCTTCCTTCTTTCGCATCGATTCGCGTGTTCAGCAAAGACTATGCGAACCCGAGGATCTACACGGCCAACGTTCAGTTCGAGCAACAGCTTGCTGAAAATCTGTCGATGTATTTCGACTTCACACACTCGAAAGGCGTCCATCTCACGCGCTTCATCAACCTGAATCGAGTGGGGCTGTTTCCAGGATTTGGCGATGTGTTCGTGACCAGCGCTGTCGGTCACTCTGTTTTCGACGGCTTTACGGTTGGTATGAGAAAGAGATTCAGCAGCCGGTATCAGTTTGAGTGGAACTACGCGCTCGCGAGAGACAAGGACGACGATTCAAATGAACGCGATCCGTTTACCGATCGCTCGTTCAATCCGCTGAACCTGAGTCTCGACTATGCGTATTCGGACCGCGACATCCGTCACAAGTTCAACTTCTTCACCTTTATTAATATGGGTTGGGGATTTGACGGAAACTTCCGCGTGCAGGCTCGTAGTGCTCAGCCGATCACACCCGGAGCCCGCGACGCCACAAATCGCAATACGGCGCGCAAGGACAACGACTATTTCTCGTTTGATTGGCGCATTCAACGACCAATCAAACTCAACGAACGCTTCTCGATCATACCGATCATCGAGATGTTCAATACTTTCAACAACACCAACAACGTCAATCCGCTCACTACGCCGGGACTATTCAACTTTGATGGATTCCTGCGGCAGGGCGTTGGTGATCCGCGTCAGGTGCAGCTCGCGGTGAGGCTCACGTTCTAGTTTTAGCCACGGATTGCACGGATAAACGCGGATAGCTTCTGCGGATCGAGGGCTCCCTCGGTCCGCAGCCCGCTACAGACATCAATTCCAAATGGTTGAACTTCGCGAATCGCTGCGGCGACATTTGATGGGTTCAGTCCACCGGCAAGAAATAACGGCACTTCGATCGCTTCTCTGATCTTTCGACTCAAACTCCAGTCGTGTGTTCTGCCGGTGCCGCCGAGCTCCTTGATCGCCAGCGATTGATTTCCTGAATCCAGCAGAATCGCATCCACGTACGGCGCGACGGCAATCGCTTCGTCAACTGACTCGGGACCAGTGACGTGTATCACTTGCACGAGGGAAATGCCCGGGAGTGCTTCGCGAATCTCCTGATAGCTTCCGCTTGTCAGTCGATCGCAAATCTGAATCGTGTTGACTCGGAGTCGACGCTGCTGATCGATGATCGACGCTGCATCCTGTAGACAAGTCAGCAAAAACGAACTCACGCCAGGCGGAACAATCGCGGCGATCTGCGCGATCAAATCTTCCGCAATCGGTCCCGGCCCACTCGGCATCGCCGACACCAGACCAATCGCATTCGCACCGGCATCGATCGCCATCCACGCCTCTTTAGCACTGGCAATGCAGCAGATCTTGATTCGTGGTCTCATCGCTTGATGTCTTGGACACGGATCTTTAATCATCTCGTAACTACCGGCAACTCGATCATCGAAGGGCCGCGGGTGTTGCGTTGGACGGCGATTGTAGGGGCGCCGTCGGCCGGAATGCGAATGAAGGTGTCTTTGTCGTGACCCGCAATTGCGACTCGCAGCCGGTGGCCCTTCTTAACTAACACCGAAATGGGTTGCAATCCAAACTTCAATTCCGCTACTTGCCCCGGCACGAGCGGCATCGCGTCTTTCTTCAGAAACGAATGATAAGGAATCGGAAGCTTCACCGGCGACTGTTCTTTTGAAACCCGGCGATGAAGTGCGCGCAGTTCACCTTCGGTCAGGTATGTGACTTTTCCGTTCTCGTCGATATCTTCAAGATAGACGAAGAACGCGCCGTCTGTGTGAGTTGATGTGACAAAGAGACTGACGATTGGATGCCCTGTGATCTCAATGTCGGACTCGAGCGGATCGCTCGTGTACGTGAGAAGCTTCTTGTCTTCCTCAGCACGATCTGGGTAAACAACTTCGCCGCCGACCTGCGTGTGCCAGCGATTCTTCACGCCGGTAGTCGCCTCGAAATTGATCGTGTAGCTATCCGCGCCGGAATTGGATGCTTTCGCCGTCAATGAATTGTTCTCGTTGAAATACCACGGCGTCATTCGCGTGCCTGCAACCGGCCATGTGTTCGTCACTTTCCATCGCTCTTCGCCAATCGTGAAATAAAACAACCGTTTGTCTGTATCGAGCCCGGTGTCGATGCCTTTCAGATAATGATCGAAGAAGCGCAGCCACTCGAAGTTAAGCATGACACGCTTTGATTCCGGCGTTTGATAAGGACTCGCATTCTGTGAAGCGCCGTGATTCCATGGACCAATCACCGCCCGCTGGTAATTCTTCAACGTCAAAAACGTCTTGATAATGGCTTCAGGCGTTGCCGCATCGAACCAGCCGCCAAAGTTATTAATGGCAACGTTAGATTTCTCGATCTGCGCGCTGTAACTGTGCACACTTAGCTCGTCCAGCGAATATCCAAACTGACGATCGTCACGGAAGGTAGTCTTCAGCGCCGCGGCGTAGACGTCCATGTTTTCACCACGTCGTTTCGAGGCTTCATTGTAAAGTTTCTGATCAGTGTCTTCATCAACCAGTCTCACGCCGGGGTTTGTGTCGAGCTGTCGATTGCCTTCGTTCCAGGTTTTAACCATCCAGTCAGTCAACAAACCGCCCGGGTATGGAGTTTCGTCATAAAGATCAAATTCATAGTGACGTGGAATCACTGCCTTCACTGCTGGATTCATCGTCGACGCAAGCCAGAGAGCAGTGTTGCCCGTGTAGGAGTTGCCGATCGCGCCAACGTTCCCATTGGACCACGGCTGGGCCACAATCCAACTTGCAACTTCACTGTAATCCTTCACTTCGTCGGGAGTATATGGCGCTTTCCAGACTCCGTACGACGCACCAGTACCGCGAGCATCGACAAATACCATCGCATACCCGTGACCCGGAAAAAACAGATTCGGTGACCCACCCTGTTGCGCGCGCCAGTAACGAGTCATGTTCATGATCGCCGGAATCTTCTGCTCCGCCGGTAGATCCTTTGGCAACACGAGCTGCAAGGCGATCTTCACGCCGTCACGCATCGTCAGATAAAACGAACGTTGCGTGGCCGCTTTGTACTGAGGTTCGACGTAACCCTTGTATCGCTGCGGATCTTTCCCGGCGGGCATTGTCGAAAGCAGTATGTTGAGATCACTCGACTGCGCGAGAACGCCCGCGCAGCAGATCCACAACACTGTAGCGATGCGTGTGATTCTCTTGATCATATTGGGGCACCTCTCTATCCGCAGATTACATAGAAAAATAATCTGTGAAATCTGTGGATGGCATTGACCGCAAGCGACAACAAATTGACGCACTGTGCCAGCCGGATGTTAACTGAGAACGAATGAACCGGACATTCACAATTCAGGCGAAGGCCGCCGAAAAAATCATCAGCCTGGCTATCGCTCACGGCGTGACACCGGAAAGTCTCTATGAAGTTGTAAAGCTCGATCCGACAACGCTACTCGACAGAGACAATCGTATCCCCTTTGCCCAACTGGTCGCGCTCTACGAAAAAGCTGCCGAACTTACGGGCGACGTCAACTTCGGACTTCACCTCGGTGAAAGTGTTCATCCTTCCGCGTTTGACGTCGTCGGTTACTCTGCCCTCAACAGTCCGACTATCGGCGCCGCATTCACGCGCGTCGCGCGTTATCACTCGATCTGGACTGACGGCGCGCATCTCGCTGTCTTGCCGGTGCTCGGAAATCCAGGTGTCGGCGTAGCGCGAACCGGCGATGGCAATCTGCGAGGTTGCTTACCTGCTCGGGTTCTCAGAAGCGAGCTCCTTTCATCGCGCCTTCAAACGCTGGACCGGCGTCACACCCAAAGACTTCAGGGAACACAGATAACGCGGATAAGTTTACCGATCAATCCGGATCCAATCCGTGTCATCTGTGGCTAGGCTACTTTGAGCAACCTCACTGCATCTTAGGGTCCAGCTTTATCAAGAGATCACGCCTCGATCTCGCTTCGAACCAAAAGGTAGGTTGATTTGTGCGGCGACCAAAGCCGCATTGTCTCGACGTGTGCCTGCCAACGAGCACACAAAATTGCAAAGGAGATCTTTCCCATGAACGAACTGCGTTTGCGTGCGTCCCGCATGACGCTCGCGCTCATCCTGCTCGTCGCTGCCGGCGTTTCCAGTTTTGCACAAACGGCAACATCCGCGGCTGACGGTTGGGTCGTGCTCCCCGTGAGTGAATACATGTCTTTGAAACGTTCCGCATCGCCGGCCGAGCCTGAACCTGAAGCGCCTCCCGTCGAAGCAACGCTCAGTCGCATCGACTACAACCTGAGAGTTGACGGTGATCTCGCTACCGGCGAGGCACGGCTCACAGTCGACGTTATCAAGAATGGTTGGGTTCGCATCGCAATGCCCGACGGCTTGATGGTGCGCGATGCAAAACTCGACGGCCGCCCAGTCAACCTCGCGATGAACACGACCGACAAAGGCCCCGGACGCGCCGATCTGCTGCTTTCAAAAACCGGGCGCTCGGTGTTGACGATGCAAATCGTCGCGCCAGTAACGACAGTTGCAGGCACTGACATTCTGCATTTGCCCGTCAGCAATTCGGCAGTGTCGCACGCCACGGTCGAGTTAGTCCGACAAGGTGTCGACGTGCGCATCACCGGCGGTTTACTGCTCGAACACTCAGAACACGCAACCGGCAGTCGCTGGGTAGCAAACGGGCGCGGTGGTGAACCACTCACCTTTGCATGGCGACGAAAAGTGGATGACGTGCGCGCCAGCCAGCCTCTGCGTTTGCGCGGCTCGATCACGCAACTCGTTGGACTCGGAGAAGACGCGACACAGGTAAACGCTGAAGTTCAGATTGAAGTGGTGCAGGGATTGGCCGACGAGGTGCGCGTCCAACTTCCCGAGCAGTTAACCGTCAATCAGGTTTCGGGCGCTACCGTCGCTGACTGGGACGTTGCTAACCACGAGCTCAAAGTGCTGTTTATCGAGCCCGTGCAAAACACTGCGCGCTTCACGTTGAGCGGCGAACTGCGTTTGCCACGCGCGGGAAAGCTTGACGTGCCATTGCTGCGGCTTCCGAACGCGGAACGTGAAACGGGCGGCGTCGGTGTTGAAGTGCTCGGCGCGGGCGAAATCAAAGACCGGCAGCCAAATGGGCTCGACGACGCCGAAGCCGGTGAGTTGGGCCAAATAATTTCCAATCGTCAGTCGCCTTCGTTGATTGCGTTTAGATTCCAACCCGCCGATGGAAAATCAACGCGGACGTTGTTGCTCGATGTTGCGCGTTACACGCCACAGGCGGTGCTTACCGCGAATATCGAAGAGGCGGAGTACAACACGCTGATCGCAGCCGACGGAAAAGTCCTGGTCCAGTCGCGCTTCGCAGTTCGGAATAACCAACGCAACTTCCTGAAACTCACGCTGCCTTCGACGGCGGTGCTTTGGAGCGCATCAGTGGCCGGTCGTCCGGTTCGACCGGGAAAAGCGCCGGATGGTTCGTTCTTACTGCCGCTTGAAAAAACTCGCTCCGGTGAAGAGGCGCCCGCGTTCATCGTCGAGGTTTCTTATCTCGATCGCGCCGCCGCGTGGACTGACAGAGGTCACACACGAGTATCACTCGTCGCAGTCGATCTACCGATCTCGAAGTCGCACCTATTGCTTCATCACCCACCGTTGTTCCGCGTAACTCCAGCGCCGGGAAATTTCCGCGTCGCGACGTACACTGCGCCCGAGTCCGCTGCATTACGGACGGAAACGACTTCGTCCACAACCGACCAGCAGAGTGCGGAAGAGATTCCTGCCGACCAGGCCGAAACCAAACAACTCGTTGCTAAAGCTCGCGGCGAAAAATATGGCGCACGACCTGCTCGCAATCTTCCGTTGCGCGTGATGTTTCCACACTTCGGCCCGTCGATCTTTCTCGTCTCGGAATTGACCGCAGAGAATCAGACACCGGCAGTTGAGTTTGACTTTCAACGTGACAGAAAGAAAGGTGCGAAATGAGAGTACTAATATTAATTTTACTCATGGCCGCGATCGCTGTCGCACAACAGCGAAACACAACAATCAGTACACCATTACCCGCTCCCGGTTCTCCAGGAACCGTGACGCTTTCGCTGGCCGAATACAACCGCCTGGTCGAACTTTCAATGCGCAAAGCCAAGACACCCGATGAAGTTCCACTTCCGTATGTCTTGTCACATGCAGTCTTCAAACTGCGCGTCGAAAACCAAACCCTCGTAGGCACAGTCGACATTGACGGTTCGTTGCTACAAAAAGGACCGGTGAAGACTCCTCTAACCACGGCGTTGACGATCCTCGAAGCAAAGCAAGCGAACAATCCCCTCCCGCTGTTTCAGGAAGGAGCGAACCACGCCGCAATTCTCAATGGCCCCGGTCCGTTTGCGGTCTCACTCGGAGTTGCCGCGCCTTTAGCAATCGAAGCGGGTCACGCGTCATTCACGTTGCCGGTGCCGCTCGCCAGCAGTTCGACACTCAGTTTGGAACTGCCCGGCAATCACGCCAACGTTCGTGTCGAGCCGGGTATCGTCACGAGCCGGTTAACTTCCAGTGGCAACACCGTGATCGAAGCGTCGCTCGAACCCGGCAAGCCCGCGCGCATCTGGTGGACCACGCGCGAGATTGCCGCACCCGTTGCACAACGCGAGATCCGTTTTCTTTCCGACATCAAACAGGTCGTCTCTGTCGGCGATTCGCAGTTGCGGCTCACCGCGCTCTGCGACGTCAACGTGATCCAGGGTGAAGCGACCGAGTTCAAGATGGCTTTGCCGGCTGGTTTCGAACTAACCACGGCTTCCGGTAACTCACTCGAATCGAGTGACGTCTCGAACAATATCCTCACGTTGAGAGTTCACGATCCGGCACGTCGCACACATCAGTTTCTGATCGCGATTGAACGCACGAATCGCGAAACGAAAGTCGATGCGCCTTTGCTCACGTTTGATGGAGCACAGCGTGAAACGGGTGAGCTACTGGTTGAAGGCGTGGGCGCGATGGAACTGGAAGCGAAGGAGACGGGCGGCCTGCGTCGCATGGACGTACGCGAAGCGGGAGCGATAACGCGTTCGCTTTCTCGGTTTCCATTGCAGGCAGCGTTTCGCTACAACCGTCGTGGCGCCGATGATCCAAAGTTACAACTCGAATGGCGACAGTTTCTCGATGCGGATGTTCTTTCCGCAGTCGCTGAGCGCGCGACAGTCACGACGCTCACGACGGTCGAAGGAAGATCGCTGACTGAGATCTCCCTGCGTGTGCGAAATCATGCGAAGCCGTTCATGAAAGTCGACTTGCCTACGGGCGCGCAACTGCTTTCGGCGGAAGTTGAAGGCCAACGAGTGAAACCGGTGGTGGGACCGGATGGCAGTCGCGTGCCGTTGCTGCGTGCGGGACTCGATTCGTCGCGGGCTTATACGGTCTCGTTTGTTTATCTCAGTTCGGGAGCACGCTTCGGCAAGAGCGGCGCTTACGACATGGGACTCGCGAAACTCGACATTCCAGTCAACGTCTTAACGTGGGAGATCTCGTTGCCCGATCGACTCGACGTGAGGCAGTTTGGCGGCAATGCACTTTCGGCTGATCTGATTCCAGCGTCCGTTGCGAATACGATGCTGACTGATAGCCTCGACTCCGGCGATTACAACGCCAACACCTGGGCGCAAAATGATCTCGAGGCTCTTCAACCGGGGCAGGTTGGCGGCGTCGTCGTCGATTCACAGGGTGCCGTGATCCCTAATGCGGACGTAACCGTGACCAACACACAAACCGGCGGCACTTTGACGACACAGTCTAACGGAGACGGAATATGGGTGATCACAAACGTGCCCCCGGGAGCGGTGAGCGTAACCATAGCTGCTTCGGGCTTCAAGAACGCGCGAACAGATCTTCAGTTGAAGCCCTCACAGCCGGCAAAGATGGGAACCACACTCGAGGTCGCAAGTGTTCAGGAAGTAGTTACCATTCAAGCGGGAACAGTTAACTCCATCAACAGTCGAAAAATCGAGCAACTGGCTCTGCTGGGACGAGGAGCGCAGTTGAACACGGCGTCGCAGAACGTGACCAACCTGCAACGTCGCGTCGCGGGCATTCTTCCAGTGGCAATAGAGGTCCCACGCAGCGGCAAGTCCTATCGCTTCGTGCGTCCCCTGGTCCTGGAAGAAGAAACGACGGTCACATTCACGTACAAGTCGCGTTAAAAGCATCAAGCGACTCCTTGGAGTTTTTTGTGCCTTTTGTGCCTTTTTGTGGCTACGATGCGTACCACAACACGGCGAAGAAATGACACGTCGTGCCGGCGATGACGAAGAGATGCCAGATGAAATGGTTGTAACGAATGCGCTCTGTGGCGAAGAATGCGAGGCCGCCGGTGTACGCAATGCCGCCTGCGAATATTAAAAGAAGACCAGGTGCAGGTATCAGCATCACCATCGGTTTCACAGCCACGATCGCAAGCCATCCCATGATCACGTACAACACAATCGTGATCCGCGAATGACGTGTCCGCTTTCTGATCTTGAGCGTGATGCCGAGAATCGCCAACGTCCAAATCACCGCCAGCAACGACCAACCCCATGGTCCGCGCAACACACCGAGACTGAACGGTGTATAACTGCCGGCAATCAATAAAAAAATCGCCGTGTGATCGAACACACGGCACAGATTCTTCGTCGCTTCGTGAGTGATCGAGTGATACAGCGTCGACGCGAGATACAGCAGAATCATCGTGCCGCCAAACACACTGGCGCCCACGATGAAATGAACGCTGCCACCGCGCACCGCCGCCAGCACGAGTATGGGAACGGCGACAATCGCGAGCGCCAGCCCCAATCCATGACTGATGCTGTTTGCTATCTCTTCACGAATCGCTGATTTCTCCATACACGCCGCATTGTACACGAATAAGAATTTGAGCTGCGGATTTTCGCGGATGAACGCAGATCCGCGTTTGTCCGCGAAAATCCGCGGCTGGTGTCTTCTTTATGGTATTGTTCGCGCCTGAATGGGCGACGAAGTCGTGGTTCTGCTCCTTGTCTTGTTCCTGATTGCAGTGATGCTCACTGCGATTGTGCTGCCTATTGTCTCACTCATAATCTCATCAGCTACGAGAAAACGACTTTCAGAACTTCAGTCGCGCATCGATCTAATTGAGAAGACCCTCGCAGTGCGTTCGATATTCCCGAGTGCCGCCGCCAGACCTGAACCGAAAGCATCTCCAGCGGCGGAGCCAGAACCCGCAACACCACCACCGTCAACAATCGAACCCGAACCGCCGAGGGTGGTTCCAGCACTCAGCGCTTATCAGCTTGAATCAATGATCGGTCGACGCTGGGTAGGCTGGGTGGCAGTGTTATTAATTCTCTTCGCCACCGCTTTCTTTCTGAAGTACGCGTTTGATAATCGCTGGATCGGAGAGCTCGGACGGGTATCGATCGGCATCACTTTCGGCATCGCGATGTGCCTCGGCGGTTTCAGGTATCAACAACGAGGCTGGCGAGTCTTTGCCCAGATTCTCACCGCGGGCGGAATCATCCTGCTCTATCTATCATCTTATGCCGCCTTCGGCTATTACCACCTTGTCGGCCAGAAGACCGCTTTTCTTTATCTCGTGATCCTGATCGCGGAGGCCGCGGCGCTTTCACTCGTCTACAACGCACCTGCGATCGCAACCATGGCGTTGATTGGCGGCTTGCTCACTCCGACCCTGCTGCACTCGGATCGGAATCAGTATCGATCGTTTTTCATGTACCTGTTCGCGCTCGACGCAGGAGCTCTGGCGCTTCTAAAACACTGGCGCGGGCTCAGCTCGATCGCGTACTTCGGTACGCAACTGCTCTTCTGGCTGTGGTACAACGAGCAATATCACCACCAATTACGTGGACCAGTCTTCGCATTCCAGCTGGCGATATTCCTGCTTTTCCTGTTGGCCCATTTGGCACGAGCCCTGATTCGCCGCGAGCAGGAGACGCTCGAAGACGCGCTGCTGTTGTTGGCCAACCCGTTCACGTTTTTTGCCACCGTCTATCATCTTTTCAATCCGACACATCACGATTGGATGGGGCCGTTTGCGATCATCATGGCCCTCGTCTATGCAAGCGCAGCAAAGCTCTTGATGGTGCGCGCGATGAAAAGCCGCCGGGAGATTTTGCTGATCATCGCAGTAGCACTCACGTTCGTTACGATCGCGATCCCGATTCAGCTTCATTCAAACTGGATCACGATTGCATGGGCAATTGAAGGCGTGGCAATTCTTTGGGCTGCTCTGGAAATCCAGTCGGTGCGTTTGCGCGCTCATGCTTTCGCGCTTTTTGGACTCGCGTTTATCAAGTTTCTTTTCTGGGATACGCCTTACGGTTATCGTCCCGCGTTCACGCCAGTCTTCAATCGATATTTTCTTTCGTCACTACTCATGATTGGCTGTTTTCTCGGCGCGGTTTATCTCTACCATCGCGCGGATGAACGAAAACTGATCGATGGACGCGTGACGAAGCTCGTTCTCGCGTTAGTCGCCGCCGTCGCGTTCTGGATCTTGATCTCGATCGAGACACACACGTTCTTCGTCGCCCGTACTCTTGCGCAGAAGATCCCGGAAGATGCCGAGCAGCAGCGCTGGTTAGGCCACATGACTCTGTCAGTTCTCTGGGCCGCCTACGCAGCCGCACTCGCAGCTCTCGGATTTGTGCGACGCATAGCGGCAGTTCGCTGGGCAGCTCTCGTATTCTTTGCAATAACAATCATCAAGGCGATGCTCGTCGACATCGCACGACTACAGCAGATCTATCGCATCATCGTGTTCTTCGTTCTCGGCATACTTCTATTACTCGTTGCCTGGGGTTATCACCGGGCATTTCATTCGCGGGATTAGCCACAAAAAGGCACAAAAAGCACAAAACAGAAAAAGATCTCTTGAGTGCTTTTTGTGCCTTTTTGTGGCTGATTGTTAGGGTGTGGCGGTGAAGCCCTTCAGCGGATTGCCGTAGAACGCGTCCGTTTGCCAGGCGGTCTTATTCCACATGCCGTCCTGGTCGCCGATGATCGTCACGGGAATGATCACGCGGTCGCTGCCGAGTTGGTTCGCAGTGGCGATGCCGTTATCAAACTTCCCGCCCGGCTGAACAGTAAACTTCATCGATCTGGCGAGCTTGTTGTTCCAAAGCAACTTGAATTCGTATTCGCCGGGATTGGCAGCGAGATTGTAGACATTTTTCGTGGTGTCGTCGTTCGTCGTGTTGTTGCCTTTGATCCCTGGAAAGTCGCATTCAACGCGCGCCCACTTTGCTTTTTGCGGCACGCTGTCTTCGACGTAGTGAGTCGTATTGATTTCGACTTCAGCTTCACAGCCGGCCTTGCTTACCTCCATACCATCGAGGAACGTCTTCCCGACTTCCTTCCCCTGATAGAAGAGGTGCGGATCGAATTTATAAGCATCGCCACGCACCCAGAAAGCTACGTGAAAATCGGGAAACTTCCAGCCAAAGATGTCACTCGGCGTAAGATAGACGTAACCGATCGGCAGATTGAAATCGTGATCCACGTAATAAACAAACTTCAGAGCGGCCTTCGGACCTGCCTCGTTGGATTTGTATTTTCCGACTTTCATCTTTCCGGTGAAGAGAGTTGAGTCCGTTCCCTGAAGCTCATTTCGCATCTTGATGACGAAGCTGACCGGGCCGGTGTAGAGGCTGCCTTGCGCTTCGTCAATCTGACGGCCACCGCACTCGGTTTTCCACCAGTAACCCTTTTCAACGTTGCCAGTATCGCAATCAAATTTCACCCACGCGCCGGTCGGCAGCGAGTACTGCACGTAAAGCTGGCTCCCGCTCGCGATCGGGCCGTTGACGCGAAACTTCATTTCCGGCACCCAGCTCCACTGATCGTAGTTACCTTTGTAGACGTTGAAAGTGAACGCTCTAATCTGAATGGAATCCTTGGCGATGGTAGGCTGATCCTGAGTGGCTGAGGTCTTAACCACCGGGGCTATTCCAATAAACAGAAACGCAAGCATGAGGGCATAAAAATTTCTCACGGGAAACCTCCTTGAAGACAGGCCGATTCTGGGCAAAGCGTCGAAGAGTTTATAACATCCCGTTACAACTTTCCCGCAAAATGTGGATACCCACAATTGAAGTTAGCGGACAGCGCGCAACCTCACTGATGAGCGGAACGTGTTCGGCGAACTTCGCGAGCCGCGATACTGCGCGTCACCGATTTTCACGGTGACACAACATGCGCTCCGTAGTTCCTTTGCCGATGTCACGAGTGGCTCGCGTGGCCTATGCGAGCGTCATCCTCACGTCTGTTTGCCTCGTTTCCATATTCCATGAAAGCCCAGGGGCCTGGGCGGTCGACAAAGTGCCGGTTGCTTTCTGGGCCTGGCGCACGCAATCACCGGACACACTCGACATTCAGGCGGCCGTTGCAAGAGCGGACGCCCACGTTCTCTTCCTGCGTGCCGGTCAGATCGATATTCAGGACGGCAATTTGCGACGCATCCGTGCCATGGCAGGTTCGTTTCCCACGTGCATCAAGCTGCATCTCGTCTACAACACTACCCGCGCCGTTCTCGATCAGCTTGAGGCTATTGATTCACAAACCCTCGCGAACGAGATCGCCGCTTCGTTCCGAGAGGACTCAGAACGAGCGGTGCGCGACGGGGCCGAAGTAAGTGGACTGCAACTCGACATCGATTTCCCTACCAGACTCCTGGCTCGTTACGAACGAACCCTTAGAGCGATTCGTCCAAATCTCCAGGCCGGGACCGAACTCTCGATTACCGGGCTGCCAACCTGGATGGATTCACCGGCACTCACCACCGTCCTGCAAAACTGCGACTTCTGGGTGCCACAGTTCTACGGCGGTGAAATCCCCACGCGCTCGGACCAGATAGCCCCAATCTCTTCTCCCGAAAGCATTACTTACTTCGTCAACAAAGCTCGCCGGATCGAGAAGCCTTTCTACGCCGGCCTCGCGGCTTACAGTGTCGCTCTGCTCTACAACGCTTCCGGCTCGCTCATCACTCTTCGTGGCGACATGAACCCCGCCATCGTTGTTTCGGATCAGAATCTCGAGCTGATCAATCAACATAGCTTTGGGGCGGCGGAGCGTCGTTATGCATTTCGCGCGAGGGCAGACGGAGTCACCGATGGTCTCAACATGCGGGCCGGCGATGTGCTCGTCCTTGATTTACCGAGCTCGGAGACTCTGCGAACTGCGGCTCGAATCACACGGACACTGGCCGGCAGAAAGTTGATGGGCATCTGTGTTTTCAGGCTGCCGGCGAGAGACGACCCGGCCGCACTGAACATCGAGCAAGTAACTGATGCGCTCAACGATCGAGATTCTCACCCTGCTATCTACGTTCTGCTGAAACAGCAGGAGCAAATTAAAAACACACATCTCCTCACCTTTGAAATCACGAACTTCGGCACCGCAAACCCAATCCTCGGCTCATTGAAAGTGGATTTGATCGTGCCGTCCGGGAGCTTCGAAGGAATGCAGCAGCAACCGGGCGTATCGATTGAACCTCTGTGTGCTGCGTATGGTCCACAACCCTGTGGCCAACGTCGTGCGGACCTCCTTCGCTTGACGATCGATTACCTGCCGGCTGGACAGAGTCTGACCACGACCTTGCTACTAAACCGCGCCCTGCCTCGAACAACCGGCTTTTCAGTCGCAATGCAAACCGAAACCGAGCGCTCATATTCCACCCAACACAAAATATTTACCGAACCCGGAGTGAAGTAAATGAATTACAAGTTTCATACCTTTCGCAGTCTTACTCGCGTGCTTTTGTTGATTGCTGCGTTCGCCGCAACAGCACTCGGTTGTATTTGGCTTGGAACATCCGACTCGGTTCGCTTCAACGATCACTACAGCTACCGTGATATGGGACGCCTGCCACCGTTGCCAACTCTCGCCGACGGATCAAACACACTACGAGAAACGTGGGAAAACGAAGATAGCTACCCTCTCGATGAAAAAGACTCACGTGCCGTTGATGGATTTTGGGAAAGCGCGGCAGTTTTCGAAAAAGACGGAAAAACTACAGACGAACGCAACCGGCTGCTCGAGTATGTGAATCGTACCCGCATAGCACGCGACCTCTCGTTCAACCCACTCGATCGCGAACACAGACGCAGCTCAGCGATCGACAAACTCGATGCTTTAACCGCGCTGACTCACGGTTCATCGCTCTCACACGTACAGGCATATCTGGCCGCGCGCACGCTTCACGATGAAGACAAATCCTGGGACGAAGTTGAGAAAGCACTCGGTTCGGCCGCTTCCGACACCAATCTCAAAGACAACGTTGCGTATCTCAGAGCCGCAGGACTTTATCGTGACGATGAGCTATGGGATGCGTCTGAGGCTTTCAACGCTCTGGCCCGTAAGTATCCGCACAGCGAAAAGCGCGAGGCTGCACTCTTTATGGCTGCACTTTCCATCATGAAGATGAGTAACACTTACTCTCCGACGAGCGGCGATGAAGCACATCTCCACGAACGGTCGACTGAGAAACATGAGATAGAAATCGACGACTCGTGGCGCAGTGCATTCGCCGGTTTCAAACGCGTAATAGCGGAATACCCGCATGGCCGTTACGTCAATGACGCACGAGGCTGGATCGCATACCTCTTGCTCCGCAAAGGCGATCGTGCAGCCGCGCTCGTTGAGTATTACCGTTTGTTGAGCGATCCCCGCGATGAAAACGCGCGGATTGAAGCTGCTGCGTCACTCGAGATGGTCCGGCACCACGCCACTGAAGAAGAACTATCACGCGTTGAAGAACAACTTGCTGACGAGCCGCAGGCAGCGCTCACTTATGCCTATCACAGTATCTTCAACTATTCGATCGATCCCGGCTTAGCGTATCCGCCGTTTGAGGCAGTCGACGATGCGAATGGCGTTTACGACTCCGAAGAGTCCGTCCGGCGGCGCCAGGAGAGAGTTCAGGAGTGGGAGAAGAATCGTGCTGCAACTGGCCGCCAGACAGTAGAACATATTCTCGCGTTTAGCCGCCGCTTAATGGATCGTTATCCGAAGCTCTCAGTCGGCGGTGTCTTCGCACTGCGGGTCTCGGAAGCAAACCTCCAAATCGGCAATAACGAGGATGCAGTGCGTTTTGCACAACGCGCGCTGCAAAGCCGTCTGCAAAATAACGAACGAGCGCAAGCACTCTGGACCACCGGCGTCGCGGAACATCGTCTGCAACACTTCGCTTCAGCACGCAAGAATCTCGAGACGCTCATACGCGATTATCCGAAGAGCGACTTGATTACAGGTGCGCGACGTTTGCTGGCGATGGCGGCTGAAGACTCCGGCGACATTGATGCCGCCCTCGAACAGTACATCGCCCTGGAGTACACAGTTGATGTTGCTTACTTCGTCGACACGCTAATGACGATCGAACAACTCGCTCACTTCATCGACCGCCATCCAAACCTGCCCGAGAAAAACAAACTTACTTACTCACTCGGCCTTCGTTACCTGCGTGCAAATCTCTGGAACGATGCGCGCGCGACCTTTGCGAAGGTTCAGGCTGTCAAAAATCCCGACAGCACCGCTTTCGGTTGTTTAGGTGAACACAATGGCTGCCAGAATCCCAAACAACCGATGATGGACGTCGATAACAAGACCATCATCACCAATGAACTGCTGATGCTTGACATTCAAACCGCGAACGATTTGGAACGATTGGAAAAAGGCGTGGCTCAAGCCGTCGATAATGAGGCGACCGCCGAGGCTCTTTATCAACTTGCGAGCTATCAATACGAAGCGAGTGATTTGCTGTTTTACAACCCGGTTCTCTGGAACGGTGACCGCTACTACGAACTCTCTTATCTCGCGTTGGAAGGCAGGTATCGTGCGCCGAATGAGCCGCAACGTCTCTTCGCGTACATGCAGGAGCACGAGACGTATGCCCGTGCGCTGAAGATCTATCTCGAGATCGTCGACCGGTACCCGCACACGCGTGCTGCAAAAGACGCGTTGTACACAGCGGCGGTCTGCCACGAACACTTGTCGGGCTACAATCCATATTGGCGCAACATCTACGAAGCGGGTCTTCATGCTGGCCAACGTATGGTGACTTACGATGACGTTAAGGCTGCCTATCCGAAGTATCAACTGCCGCGAGGAACTTTTGGCTGGTGGCCTTCAACTCGCACCGTCTACGATGGGCCAGGCTGGGCGCCGCCACCCAAGCCTGCGCCAAAGCCTTCGCGATGGGCGCGATTGAGAGCAAAGGTCGAACCCCGGATCAACCAAGCCTGGGTATTCTGGAACCAAACAGTGCGACGCTGGATCACGTTCATCGTTCTGCTTTTTGGCGTAGGATTCACCGCGCGCATTGCGACGCAGAATCGAAAGCTCCTGCGACCAAAGGTCCTAAGGCTGCGTATTGTTAACTCAACTCTGGGTCTCGAATCCTCCTGGACCACGAAACAACTTCTGCGCGAACGTGGAATGGAGTTTTGGGAACTTGCACGAGACGGAGCAAGCCGTCCGATCCTGCTGCGGAACCTATTTTCGCACTCGTTCCTCGCCGGTCTCGTAATCAGTCTCTTCTGGTTCCTGCATTTCGGCTAGATCTATCCACAGATTACGCAGATAAATCTGTGTAATCTGTGGATAAACACTACTCGCTTCCCTTCTTCTGCAGGAAGCGGACGGCTTCGTCGAGGATTTCGTCGCGCCCGTCGATTAGACCACGAATCGTCGGGGTCACTTTGATCGTTGGTTGGATCCCGACGCGCTGCAACTGGCGGCCGTCCGCATGTCGCACGTCGTGACCGCTAAAACTCACCGTCAAATTTCCCGGTAACACCATGTAGGTTATATCGCCGTTTGCGCCCGCGGTCGGCGTCCCGATAAATGTGACATCGGCGGCCGCCTCAAACATCATGCAGGTATGTTCGGCCTGGCTGATAGCATCTTCATTGATCAGCACCACGACCTTGCCGCGGTAAACATCACCCAATCCATCGGGAAGTCGCTGCGAAAAGGATAAATTTGGCGCCTCGGCCAATTCGGAGTTTGTCAGATTCGTGGCTTCGAGTAGCGGACGAGAAAACAACGCTGCAACCACGTTTCCTTTGTCGGTCAAACGCGGCGCGATGGACCAGGCCGTGCCGTTTGGATAGCCGCGCATATCAAAAATCACCGCCGGCGTGCCTTTGATCATCTCGAACATCTTGTCGACCTCGCCAACCTGCAAGCGGTCGAGATCCACATAGCCGAAGCCACTCGGCAGCACCTGCATAACCGGCGTGGTCCGCTTGAGCATATTCATCAGTTTCGGATCGCTTAAAGATATCGAACGAACCAGCTCGACGTCGCGAACTTCACCTGACGCGCCACGCACCTTGATCTTCACGACACTATCCTTTGGACCAAACAGCAGACGAGCATTCACAAGCCTCATTAACCATTGCTCTGTTGATGCAGCCGTGTAACGCGCAAAGAACTCGCGCTTCTTCTCAACTGGTTCGCCATCCACGGCCACGATCACATCACCGACTTTGAGTGGCGACTTGTCGTCCAGCACTTTGGTTATCACTGACTGACCTTCGCGGTAGCCTGAAGCTACAGGCGGCAAAAACGTGCCGAGCCGTTCTCTTGCCGCATTTGCGTTTCGCAACACTCCGTGTGAATCACGCATTTCCGTAACCAGTTCGTAGACGGTCAACTGATAATCCGTGGCGTCTTCGTTTGCTTCAAACTTCGGGATGTAGCGCGTGAGCACCGTGTTCCATGAGTCGCCGATCAGATGTTTGTAAGGAAAGAAATTGTTGACGACGTTCCAGTAACGAAACAACGCGAGCAACCGGTACTCGACATTTGGAAAGGCCATGCCGGCGTAGGGTTCATCCTTCTCGGTAGTCTGCGTGGTTAGCGGGGCGGTGTTTCGAATCGGCCGTTGTGCGGTGCGGTTTTCCTGCAACGCTTTCAACGCTTCTTCAGTCGCGCCTCTTGCTACTGTGACGTCAGGTTGCAGATCCACAGAACCATCGGGGTTGACCAGTTGCGTGGTACGCATTTCAACTTTGACGCCGTCGGGCAGCGATATCGCGAGTGTTTCAACGTTTGGCGCCCCACCTTCCTGAACGATCAAGGCGTGACCTGCCGATTGCATGCCGCTGAGAATATCGGCGAACGCCGGCGAGTTTTCGTTGATGATAAAAGCAAGCGGGGGCATTTTGGTTTTGCTTCGACCGGCAATGGTCTTGGGCGCAGAGTTGACGATCGCTGAGTAGTAGGAACTGTAACCGGCGCCAGTTTGGGTGGCGTAGCCGTTGTGCATGCGATAGCGAGTTGTGCCCAGCACCACGGTTTTGTCGAGCATGGCTGGAAGCGTTTGGCGAATGAAAGTATCGAAGTAATAAGCCTCGATCTCCGTCGCTTTTCTCGTAGAGCGCGCGTCGATAACTACGCTCTTTGCGTTGAGAAACGACTTGTTGATGTCGGCGATAAATGCGTTGAGTGCTGAAGTGTTTTCCGTAACTGTTTGCGCAATCCGGGTGGCGTCGATAAAGAGGACGCCGTTTTCGATTCGCACTGGTATTGCTGTAGTGGCCGAGGGTGCCGGTGCTGGTTTGGTATCGGTGACGAGCACTGCGCGAGTGCTATTGTCGTTGAGCACCGTGACCATCTGATTCAGCGCGGCTTGATAGTCCTGCGACGTTGAGGCGGCATTCACTTTCGGAATCGTCTCAATGAGCGCTTTGTCCCAATCGATCTCGCGGTAGGCCAGGTAAGGATGGAAGTACTTGACGGTTCCCCAAACCTTCGCCAGACCCGCGAGCCTCGCGACACGCGCGTCCTCTTTATTTTGCCCCGACGCGCTCGCGCAAAGCGCTGAAAGAAGGACGGCTGTGCTGAAAAAGAGTGAGAGTATCTTTTGGTGCTTCATAATTAAGTAAGTTGAGGAATCGGCACCTTTATTACCACTTTAGTTGTAGGCCACGGATGACACGGAAGAAACCCGGATTTTTCCGTGTCATCGGTGGCCCCTAAATCAGGGCACTGCCTGGAGGCCGGAGACGTAGGTTTTCCGGTACTCGTCCATTTCCGCGGCGAGCGCAGGATCGAGCTTTCTTAACTTCACTAACTCCTGGTCAATAATCTTATTCTCATCCTTGCTAAAGTCTACGCCCTGAATGTACGCCTTCACGATGCCGTATTGCGCCCTCGCTAGACCGGGTTTCAATGCCAGGGCTTTGCGAAAATAGACAAGCGCACGCTTTTGCCGGAAATCAATCACCCAGTGGTCGCCTTCCATGACCGCCATCCCCATATCGACGAGGGCTTCCGGATCGTTTGGTTTCTGCGCGAGCGCATCAGTCGCACGTTTCAGGTTCTCAACTCGCGTGAGCATGACAATAAAGCTCGGCATGGTCCGATCCTCGTCAGAGGTCCGGCCTTCCCAGAGTTGGCGCGCTTCAACCAGGCGGTTCTGCTTCAGCATCATTCGTCCTAAGTCAAAGCGGCCGGCCATATGTTTGGGATCTGCCGCCATGCCTTGTCTGAGAATCGCTTCCGCGGCTTTGTCGTCGTTTTGCTGTCTGTACAGTCCGCCCAGAGTTTCGTATGGCTCGTGCAATCGTGGATTAAGCTTGATCGCAGTTCGCAAGACTTCGATGGCCTCGGCTTCTTTTCCTTTTCTATTCGCCAGCAGATCACCAAGCATTGCGAAAGCAGCCGCGTAGTTTGGATCTAATTCCGTGGCTTTCCGCGCGGCCGCTATTGCTTCATCGTTAGCGTTCCTGAACCTGTCGACTTCTGCTTTTGCGAGGTAAATTTCCTTAAAGGTGGGCTGCAACCGAATGGCTTCGGCAAAAGCATCCGAGGCACCTTTCCAATCTCTCTTATCTATATAGATGTAACCCCGGAGCGCGCGCGCCCGATAATCGTTAGGATTCAGAGTTACAGCTTCGTTGCACTTTGCCAGCGCTTCATCGTACTTCCCTTCCCGATACAAACTGTAAGCTGTGCGAAACACCGTTTCGGCATCGGCTTGTTGCTGGACGCGGACAGGCTTCGGATTGGGTCGAGCACAAACTGGCCCGGTGAACGCAGAGAGAGCTACGACGAATGCAATGATAGTGAAAACCTGTTTCATGTTCTGGAATTTAGTACCGTCGTTTCTAATGATGTGGCGGGTAAGTATACACTCGGACCCGTATGATCCCGAACCGGCTCAAAACCTTCGTGCAGAGCGTTCTTACTCCGCGGAAGTATATGGAGTCGACGTTTACGCCGTTCTACACTGACAACCTTTGGGGCGACTCAGAATCGCGGTCCGGACCGGGTTCAAACCATACGCGGACCACCAAACTCAGAGTCGAGTTGCCGATCTTGCTGGAGGAGATCGGAGCGCGAACACTACTCGATGCGCCGTGCGGCGATTACAACTGGATGAAGGATACGAACCTCAGCCTCGATCTGTATTTTGGCGTCGACATCATTCCCGATCTCATCACAAGGAACCGAAGATTGTATGGTGATGTGCGGACGCAGTTCGTCTTGCTCGACTTGACTCGGGACTGGCTTCCACGCGCCGACGTGATTCTGTGTCGCGACTGTTTTATTCACTTCTCGTTTCGCCACATCGCCGCTGCTATGAAGAACTTCAAAAGCACTGGATCCACGTACCTTCTGACAAACACGTATCACGAGTGGCAGCAGAACGAGAACATTCGCACGGGAGGCTTTCGTTATCTTAATCTTCTGTTGCCTCCGTTTAACTTCCCACCACCGCTCAGGGAAATCGACGAAAAATATCCGGAAGAGCAGGAGGAATTCTTCGGCAAGACGCTCGGGCTGTGGAGACTCGCGGATTTACGAATCTGACTTGGGGGTTAGAGTTTTCGCGCGAGCGAGCGCAGGAGAGAACCGGCGAGGGGTAGGTTGAGGAGGCGTTGGCGCAGTCGGAAGGTTTGCGAGTTCAAGAGGGTGTTGCGTTGCTCTTCGAGATGTATTGCCAATTGTTGTAAATACACCGACTCCGCCCGCGCTTCGACATCAAGATCCCGTTCACACGTTTCAAACTCACGCACCACCTCGTGATACAGGTCGACGATCTGATCGATCGCCTTCTCACGTCCAGCGCTTTCACGAATGCGTCGCGACACTTCTGCAGCGTCGTGCGGATCGTAACGCGCGATCTCTCTTTCCAACACATCCGGATCTACATTTCCCTGCAACGTACGGACACCGAAGTTCAGGCGTCTAAGCTGGTCCATCTCACCCGTCGTAACCATCGGACCAACTCCCACCGTATCGCAAAGCACCACTGCCGAACCCACTGCCAACGCCTCGAGCGCGCAGCGCGCTTTGGCAAAGACGATGTCGTACTGCCCCAGGATATCCTGCGGGCGCATGGCGACGTTGCCTGAATCCGCTCCGATCACGTCGAGCGTGAGTTGAGTTCGAACGCAAGCCTCACGCACAGCGCTTACATGAGCTCCTCCATTGCTGAAGACGACGGCTCGCGCCGGCCTGGTCGGAAGTGGCGGGCGCGGAAGAAACTCTTCGGTTTCGACTGAATTGAAAATGACTGAGACGCGCTGTTCGGGCACGGCATTCTCCCACAGAAGCCGATCGCGACAAGTGTCGTCGACAGCAACGTAACGAAGAATGCGCGGATGCTTCGGTGGCGCCTCTTCCCACGGCAACCAACCGTGACAGAAGAAAACAGCCGGCGTGTTTGGAAAGCGAAGCAATGCCGCCATCGTCTCGACGTGATGCTGGCCGTGGATCAGATCGGGCGGCGACGCAATCGCATCGAGATTATCGACGACGGGCACCGTCGCTTCTCGCAGTTCGTGCGCTGTTGGACCAAGCTGCGGGCTGTAAACAATCGGCGTGTGTCCGCGCTGTAGCAGACTCGTGGCCAGCTCACACACGTAAAGCTCCGAACCGGTTCGTCCGCGCAGAAAGTGGTTCGTGATTAAAACGCGTAAGGCGCGCAAAATTCTTCTCTCTCGATTGTCTTCCGAATCGCCATGACCAGCGGGAGCATGTGCTCGCGATAGCGAATTACTTTTTTATAACGACCGGCAGCAACCAGCTGCTCGCCATACAGTTCATAAAACAGCGGTTCCCCCGTGGTCCGATCGTGGCCCGAGTCGTTGCTAACCGGGCGGAGACACTCAACACGAAGTGCCTCTAACGGCACACCGTCGATTATGTCTGCGAATCGTGCTCTTAGTTTGGGATGGGGGTCGAGTGCTCCAAGAACAGACGCGCTCACCTCGACGTCTACTTCACCAGCAGCCTGCGCTTCAGACAACCGGCGGATGCCCTGAAATGTCGCACCGCCGAGCGCGGCCTCAACGTCTTGCGCAAGCTTCGGAGAGTAAGCAAGCGCAGCGTTTATTTTTCTTGTGAAAGCGTCGTCGTCAAGATGTAGGGTGATAGCGCCGTCACTGGGAGATTCCTGGGGTCGTCCGACAAGCGGAAAGTCAAAGTCCTCAATCACGCGGCCATATCTGCATTCCACGAGTTCAACGGCAGCGTCGATCATCGTGCGGCAGATGTCGTGGGCCACACTGTAACCCTCGGCAGCGTCACCAACAACATACTGGATCTGCTCTGCGACAAACGCCTCGCACAACTCTTCGACGAGCCCCGCGAACAATTCGGAGTCACCGTTTAGTATGGCGGCATAAACTTCGAGGTCGGTGAGTCGACCGTAGATCGTGCCCTGCGTTGCGCCCGCTCGATCGAGAACTTCGCTTGTCCTCGACAGACGCGATTCACCAGAGCGGCCTGCGCCGTCCGTCAAGATACAGACGTAGGGACGCGTTTGTTCCAACCATCCGTGTATGCGCAATTCGTGGCTTGGGTGCGCCACGACGAGAGCCGCTCGACCTGAGCGCGATGAAAGATGCATTTTGACTTGTTTCGGCCGCCGAGATGTTGGAGCACTCCTAGAATAATAGAAATGCATGGTTCAGAAAAGAAAGTTATCCACAGAGTACGCAGATTCGATAAATTAATCAGTGTATGCCTCCTTTTGAGATCGAATTCGCGATCATTCTGCGCGCGTTAAGTGATGATGCGCATATTGCTGAAGCTCTTTTTTTCCCAGAGGTTTCGCGCTACGGCGATGATCCGGAGAGATTGAAGCGCGCGATTATCAGAAACTGTGTTCGGATGCTCGAGAAGGAGAGCCCGAATCGTCTCTTCAGACGAACGCTTCCGCCTTCTCTCGAAACTTTCGAACTCAATTTGCATCTTGAACCACCACCAAAGCGCTTGACATGGCGCAACCCGATTGATTTGCGTCTCGACGTCATGCGGTGGAGTCATGACGAACACGCGCATATCGCATTTATCCCCGCCCTCGGCATAGAGGTCATCAGCACCAAACTCGACGATCTCACTGCCATGTCGGAGAACCACGCGCGCGCAGAGTTGATGCGGCGCCGCGCGGCCAACAATCTCCTCGAATTGATGATGCTCGAACGTTCGCACGGTTTCAGCGTTACGCGAGTGCGTTCGATGGCGACGATTCGCACGCCGAAACAGATAGCCGCCAGCGCCGGTCAGCACGACGAGAAAAAGCTGTCAGTGCTCGATCAGACCGCTCACGACCTCACTAAGCAAAAGTTTTCACCCGCTTACGAAGTAGACGACGCAGTCGCAAGACTTGCCGAAGCTCTTAGCGGCAAAGCCGGACGCAGTGTTCTGCTCATAGGCAAAGCAGGTGTTGGTAAAACTGCAGTCTTCAACGAGCTCGTGCGCAGGCGCGCCGAATTCGGTCTTGACTCAACACCGTTCTGGTCGACAAGTGGCTCGCGGCTGGTCGCGGGCATGAGCGGCTACGGCATGTGGCAGGAACGTTGCGACGCTCTCTGGCGCGAAGCTGAAAAGACGAATGCGGTTGTTCACTTCGGCAATCTCGTGGAGCTGATGGACACCGGCAAGCACGAGCATAACCCGCAGGGACTTGCGAGTTTCTTTCGCCAACGGTTCATGCGCAGCCAGGCGCTCGCTGTCGTTGAATGCACACTCGAGCAATTCCCGCTTATCGAGCACGAAGATCCGGCGCTGCTAAGAGTGTTTGTTCAACTCACGATCGACGAACCCTCGAGTGAAGCCGGGCGCAGAATTCTCAAACAAGTTGCTGACAATCATGCACGTACGACTGGGAACATCGATCGCAAAGAATGGCGGCGACGAGTACGAGCAGGGCTGTCTGAATCAATCATCTCACCGGTAACCGAGGAAGGACTCGACACTCTCGATCGCCTGCACCGCCGTTATGCAGGTTACTCCGCTTATCCCGGTCGCCCACTGCGTTTTCTCCGGGGATTGCTGCACGACCGCGCTACTGCTTACACAAGTGAGCCCCCGTTCGACGCAAAACAAGTGACCGAATCTTTCGCGAAAGAGACGGGGCTGCCGCTGTTCCTGCTGGACGACTCAGCTTCATATGACAGCCAGCAAACCTCGCTGTGGTTTCGCGAACGTGTGATCGGTCAGGAAAAAGCCGTCGGACTAATTGTTGATCTTCTGGCTACTGTAAAAGCTGGTCTTACACGCCCGCGTCATCCAATTGCCTCGCTGCTTTTTGCTGGTCCAACTGGAGTCGGCAAGACTGAAATGGCGAAGTCGCTGGCGCGCTTTTTCTTTGGCGACGAAGGCAGGATGGCGCGCTTCGACATGAGCGAGTATGCAGACTGGCTTGCGGTAACTCGGCTTGTTGGCGGCGCAACTGGCGGCGAAGGTACGTTGACGGCGCGCATTCGCGAACAACCGTTTTCCGTCGTTCTTTTCGACGAGTTTGAGAAGGCGCATCACTCATTCTTCGATCTGTTGTTGCAGACACTCGGCGAGGGACGGCTAACTGACGGGCGCGGGCGGCTCGCAGACTTTTCCAACTCCATCATCATCATGACTTCCAACCTCGGCGCGGAGCGCTTTCGCCGTTCACGCCTCGGCTTTGGGAGATCAAATGGACACGATGATTCAGAGGCCGAGCAAAAATACTTCCGCGCCGCTCAGAAGCACTTCACGCAGGCGGTTCAGGATTTTTTACGTCCGGAAATTCTCAATCGCATCGACCACATCATGCCCTTCCTTCCGCTGGCGCGTGACACGGTTGAGCGCATAGCGGAGCGCGAACTGAATTTGATTGAGCGACGCGACGGTATTCGCTTGCGAGGCGTGACTTTGCGAGTTGAGAAGCCGGTTGTCGAAAGCCTCGCTCGTCGTGGGTACGATAGTCAATACGGTGCGCGCCCGTTGAAGCGTTTGGTTGAGCGCGAGTTGTTATTGCCGCTTTCGAAGCAACTAAACTCGCGTCCGCCAGGCAGGAAAGCCGATCGACTGATCGCCGACGTCCGTCTTGAGGGCACGCATCTCCGCGTTCAGCTCGAAGAACAGACAAGGAAGCGAAGAGACACTGCGGATGACGATTCCAGTCAGGCTGCGCGCGTCAATCGTCTGGGAGATATTCGACGACGTGTACAACGTCTCGGGCGCAGTTCAGCAGTGATCGAGTTACACAATTCGATCTGGCGTCTGAAGCAGATTGAGCAACGGATCGCACGCGCCGCACGCCGCGCGAAAGTCACGCGCCGTCAGGCTGGGATACTGCACACTCAACAGAATCCCCTGGAGGCGAACGCGTTAGCCCATTTGGTGGCGTATCAGAAAATAGCGGGCGAAGTGAAACGGCTTGAAGAAGCGACGGCCGCAACGGAAGACCTGGCGCTGCTGGTCCTCTACCGCGCCGCGGCTCCCCAGAACGAAGCTGTTTCGAGCGCAGCGCAACTCGAAACAGATCTTCGTCACCTGCTCAACCAGTTGCTCGATCTGCGCTACAGTCATCCTCATCGAATCACCCTCGCGATCTATAGCGAGAACCAACGTTCTCTTTTTCAACTGGCGCGCGGGTATTTCACTGCTGCCGTCTCAGCAATGACGACGATCAGGATCGCCTACTACACCGCCAACATACCTCCGGAACGCGAAGAAAAGATCATCGAAATGTTTGACCGCAAGGTCGCGCGGGCAGAAGCGCCGGGTCAGGCTGCATTCCTGTTATCAGCCCCGGACAATACGACCGGAATCATCTTCGGTTTTGAAGGTCAGAGTGCGTATGCAACCTACGAGGGCGAACATGGTCTGCACGCCTTGATCGAAGAAAAAGCAGTTCACAATCTGTTTGTTCACACGAGTGAGACGAGCTTTCAGGAATACAAAGCGCCTCCGTCACTCGAGCGCCGCGGCTCGATCAATCCGGCCAGTCATGGTGAACGCCGGCGCACGTACCACCGCACAGATGGTTACATCCAGGATCGCATACTCGACGAACGTCGCGAGTGGCCCGGACACTCCGTCGATGCGATGCGCAGATTCTCGGTGGTGCTAAAGGAACTAATCGAGATGCAGTACGAACGCGCAGCCGAGAAACTGATCGTGGAGTGAGGGTTTGCCTCAAGAGTCGGACGCCGCGCTTGGACCCAGTCAGTACCACCTCGCGGTAGCGGGTGGGTGGCGCGCAGCGATTCGACGGTGTCTACGACCTACCCCACCCGCTACCGCGAGGTGGTACTGGCTGGGTCCAAGTGGCGAATTTGGATTTTGAGACAAAGCTTGTCGAGTGAATATCACGGTTCCAATTTACGCAGAAGAGCAGGCGCCGGCAGCCAGCGATAAGAATGCGCGGCGGATCACGTTGCGCCCGCTCTTCTTCGACCGCCCGCGCGAGCAGGACGAAAGCATCCAGCGCGGCACGGCGCGTCTCGCGCGCGAGTTGCGACGCGAGTTGACGCTTCTTGCGCGCACCGCTCGTCACGAAGAACTTGCTGCCTACGGTTTCTATCCGCCGCTGGAAGATCGAGTATTGAAATTTGACCTGTTACTTGGAAACCGTCGTTTTCAGTTGCGTCATTTGTTTATCACGATCTCAGCGTTTGGCCGTCGCTTCGCGTGGACGCCGAGCGTACCCGAATTGTGGTTCGAAGTTGCACGAGGTGAGAGCTTACAGCATCGCGCCGAGGAGGTTTTGACTGAGCATTACAAGTTACTCGAACGTCGTTTGGGTGCTGAGGCTGTGGCTCCGGAAGCTGTCAGCGTCAAAGGCAAAGCATGGATCACGTCGCTGGAGATCTCACTTGACGTGCCGAGCGTTCACACACCCACCGTCGAGACGATGTTTGCTCTGATTGGTTCTAACGAGACGGTTGACGGCGCGACGGAACTCGAGCGAGTCGGACGTTCACTTAATTCACTGTACCCGGACGAACTGGCGCGCGCGACTAATCGAGAAGCTGAGGTTAACGAAGTCACGAGACTGCTGAGTGGAAGCGATAACGAACCCGTTGTTCTGACTGGCAAACGTCTGGTTGGCAAGTCGGCGATCATCCACGAGTTTGTGCGACGACGGATGGACCGGCGTCGCTCGTCGGAAATTACCATGCACGTTGGACCACGCGGTGGCATTGCCGATCTTGCGGGCGACGTCTGGCTGATCTCGCCGCAGCGGCTCATCTCCGGCATGGCGTACGTCGGACAGTGGGAAGCGCGGCTGCTCGCAATTCTCAAAGAAGCGAAGCGAAAGCATCACACGCTTTATTTCGACGATCTCGTCGGACTCTTCTCAGCAGGCCGCACAAGCCAGACATCGCTCAGCGTCGCCGATGTGCTGAAGCCATATATTGAAAGACGCGATGTGCGCGTGGTGGGCGAGTCGACTCCTGAGGCGTTGCGCGTGCTGCAGGAACTCGATCGTAGCTTCGTCGACCTGTTCAAAGTTGTACCCGTCAGAGAGCCTACCGAGAATGAGAACCTGCTGACACTGATCGGTTATCGTCGCGTGCTTGAACAACAGCGGAGCTGCAATTTTCAACCGGAAGTGCTGCCGACGGTGATCGATCTGACGCGTCGTTACATGTCTGATGCTGCGTTTCCCGGCAAGGCGGCGATGTTGTTACAGACTCTCGCGACTAAGCATAAAGAGTCGGAAATTGCGCGCGAAGATGTGCTTTCTGAGTTTTCCGATCGAAGTGGTTTGAATGTTCGCTTTCTGAATGATCGAGTTGAACTCAAACACGATGAAGTTGTGGAGGCATTAGGTCGAGAAATCATTGGCCAGCCGGGGGCGGTGACAGCGTGCGCGGACGCGGTCACGATTGCGAAAGCACGACTGAACGATCCGGTGCGCCCCATCGCGTCGTTCCTTTTCCTTGGGCCAACCGGCGTAGGCAAAACTCAATGTGCCAAGTCGCTCGCAAAATATCTCTTTGGAGTTGACCGGCTGCAGCGATTCGATATGAACGAGTGTGCGAGCTACTCGGCAGTGGCACGATTGATCGGCACATTCGACGCGCCTGATGGCGTGCTGACGAGCGCTGTGCGCCGCGAACCATTCGCGGTTGTATTGTTCGATGAAATCGAGAAAGCACATCCGGCGTTTTTCGATCTGCTGCTCGGCGTGATGGGTGACGGTCGACTCACTGACGCGCGCGGGCAAACTGTCGACTTCACCAACACCATAATTATTTTGACTTCGAACCTCGGCGCGCAGGAGGCCTCGACTGACCTCGGATTTCGCCAAACGAACCATAGCGACGCTTCCGTCTATCGTCAGGCCGCGGAGAGGTTTTTCAAGCCGGAGTTTTTCAATCGTCTTACGCGCGTTGTGCCTTTCGAACGACTGCGCCGTGAAGACGTTCGCGACATCGCGAGTCGACTGATTCAGGATGTCTTCAAACGTGAAGGTTTACTACGACGAGGCGTCAAGCTGGTGGTCGAAACAGAGGCGCTGAACGTTCTTGCAGATGCTGGTTACCATCCGCAACTCGGCGCACGCGCGCTGAAACGCACGCTCGAGCGACAAGTGACCGCGCCGATTGCTGCGAGACTGTGCGCCACTACACCCGATCAGCCGGTCATCATTTTTCTGCGCGCAAGCGCAGGCGCGATACAAGTCGGCGTCTCTCAAATGACGATTGCAACCGCCGCTCCGTTACTAAGCGTGCCGCTTGCTGACACTAACGAGGTGATGGATGGTATTGAAGATAGTCTCGCGCGTGTCGAGGCGGAAACTGAAAGGCTGCGGCCTCGGGGAGAAATCATCATCGGCGGTCGCAACGCCGCTGACGCTACGAAGCAGCTCCAACATTTCTTCGTGCGCGACCAGGCACGGCGTGTGGCGCGTATGCTGGATCGTGCTGATGAACGGATCGAGTCGGAGAAGACTTCGGTTAAGCGTCGTTCGACCGGACCCAGTAAGAGCAAACGTCAGTTGGCAAAGTTAGACACGCTGACGGCCGTCGATGACAGTTTGTTCGGACAAAATCTGTATAGACTGCTGCAGGACTGCGCGTCGCAGGGTGTCGCGTACGGCGATCATATCGCTGATTACCTGCAGGATCTGATTCGGGAAGCTGCGCTGCTCGATGCACTGAGCGGCGCAGTTCCGAGTGACGGGAAGACCTGGCTGACGATTGCCTCGCTCGATGAACACGGACGTGCGGCTTGTGTGCGACTCCGCGATCTGTATCGCTCGTTATTCGAGAGAGAATTCGGCTGCACCACGGCGCTGGCAGTGCGAGAAGTAGTTGGACCACACGGTCACTTCGAGTCTCTGAGCCTCGACGGTCCTATAGCGAGTGTGCTCGCCACTGTTGAAGCTGGTACGCATCTGTTCGTTTCGCCCGATGAAGGCTACATGCCGCTGGTCGTCAGTTCACACACAGGAATCGAATTAGTAAACAAGCCGCCGGACGGTCTGCCACCAGTGTTACGAATCTACTCCGATCCCGGCGCCACACTCGACATTCGCTCTCGTCTATTAGCCCGTGGCCCACTCGGAAGAGCCGAACTACGCGCCTTCATCCTTTCGGCCCTCCCAACCCCGCGCGAGTTACAGACAGATGATTAGTTGTTCTAGAGTTACTTGGATACAGTCAGTACCACCTAACGGTAGCGGGTGTGCCGCGCAGCGATCGACGGTGTCTACGACGTACCCACCCGCTACCGCGAGGTGGTACTGACTGTATCCAAGTTTGAGACAACCAACGGACCTTTGACATGGCAACGCATCGTTTTCCGGTTTTAGTTTCAGAGGATTTCTCGGGGCGCTTTACGGGTCGCCTTATGGACGACGAGCAGGATCCATCGGTTCCACTCGTCGGCACCGGCGCCAGCGTGCGCGAGGTGTTGCTGCAACTGAAGGAATATCTCGTGTGGTCGTTTGAACGAGAGCCTTGGCGCAGCTCGCCGGACTTTCACGATCCGAAGCTCGTCGAGTTCCGAGTTGACGTGCGTCCCGAGTACCGAGTCAAAGGCCGCGTGTATCCGTGTGATGAATCAGTGTCGCTTCGTGTCGCGTGTGTTCATGGACGCCAGGAGAGCGGCATGCTCGTCGGCGCGCTGCCGATCATGGGAATTCAATTCTACTACTACGAGGCGAAAGCCTTGCGCGGACTTGTTACTACTTATGTACAGGAGTCGCTCAAGAGCCACACGCCGCAGCAACTATCTCGTTACCTTCCTTCAAAGAGTCTTCTGCTGGAAGAAATCGTGGTTACAGACAGTAAGCGACGTTTTATCACGAAACCCGATTCTCTTGAGCTGCGAAACTTGCGAGTTGTAGCCGATCCCCTTGGCTCCGATGCGATGCGTCTCGGTTTTTCACGCGCGCACACTCGCGAGCGGAAGGTCACTGAACTGACGCAGTTGCTCAGCAGCGAGCGTGCGAACGTGCTGCTCGTCGGTGACACCGGCGTGGGTAAAACTTCGATACTCATCGACAGCGTGCGGAACGTCGAACGTGAAGCACGCGAGTGCGCTAAAGACACTCCTGAAACCGATAACACGTCGCACAAGATCTGGGTGACAAGCTCAGGTCGACTCATCGCGGGAATGAAGTATCTCGGACAGTGGCAGGAGCGTTGCGAAATGATCATCCAGGAGCTCGCGCGTATTGACGGCGTGCTCGCTGTTGAGAAGTTACTCGACTTGATGCGCACCGGTGGAACTTCAGAAAACGACAGCATAGCCGCCTTTCTTCTACCATTCATCGAACGCGGAGAAGTCCGCATTGTCGCCGAAGCGACCCCCGCAGAGCTCGACGCTTGCCGCCGCTTGCTACCGGGGTTTGTGAGTAACTTTCGTGTCCTTCACATTGCAACTTTCACCGACGCAGAAGCACTCGCAGCCCTCAAAGCCTATTGCGCGACGATTGAACGCAATAGCACCGCTCGCATTGATTCGGAGGTACGCGCTGTCATCTGTGGACTCTTCCGCCGCTTCCTGCCGTATGAAGGATTTCCTGGCAAGACCGTCAACTTCACTTCTCGTTTGTATGAGATTGCGAAGACGAGGTCGTTGAAAGAAATCGGAAAGGATCTGGTGATTAGCGAGTTCGTGAAGCTCACCGGTTTGCCCGAGATTTTCCTGCGCGATGAAGTCACACTCGACGAGCACGACGTTAGAGCGTTCTTTGAGACTGAAGTGATCGGACAACCGGAAGCATGCCGCGCTGCCACAAGCGCGGTGCTGACTTTCAAAGCGGGATTGAATGATCCCGGTAGACCACTAGGTGTATTGCTCTTTACCGGACCAACCGGCGTAGGCAAGACAGAACTGGCTCGTACCCTCGCGCGGTTCTTCTTTGGTGAAGCAGAGCTCTCGGAGCGTTTCGTGCGGCTCGACATGAGTGAATACTCGCTACCGGGAAGTGCCGAGCGTTTGATTGCGAAGGCGTATGGCGAGCCGAGCGAGTTTATTAATCGCATGCGGCGCCAGCCACTCGCCGTGGTTCTGTTGGATGAGATCGAGAAGGCTGATGAAAGTGTGTTCGATGTGCTGTTGAGTATCTTCGACGAGGGCCGGCTCACCGATCGTTTCGGCTCGACCACTTACTTCTCGAGCGCCTTGATCCTGATGACATCGAATCTTGGTTCATCGAAAGGCGACCCACTCGGTTTCGGAATGGGCGAAACTTCAAAAACGTCATACGACCGCGCGGCGCAGACTTTCTTTCGACCGGAGTTCTACAACCGCATTGACACGGTTCTAAGTTTCCGCCCACTGGACCGCGACAGTGTGCGACGCATTGTCGAGAAAGAACTCACCGCTCTAATGACTCGTGAAGGCTTAAAGAAACGCGACATCAGGCTCAGTTGGACTCAAAAGCTCGTGAATCATCTGGCCCGCCAGGGCTTCAGCTCCCGTCTGGGCGCCCGCCCCCTCCAACGCACCATCGAATCCCAGATCGTCGTCCCCCTCGCCTCCTATCTCAATCGTGAACACACCCCGCGCTCCGCAACCCTCCATCTCGATCTGGACGAGAACGACCAGTTGCTCATCGAGGCGTGATGTCTTCCTTTAAATCTTAAAGAAGTTTGCAGCTGTCAGTTTGAAAAAGGAAGCTGTCCGGTCTCCGGCGTTTTTCTTTGAGTGCAGCTGGCTGCTAATGCTTCATTGAAATCTTCGGGAGTGATTGGATTCGGCCACTTTAATGCGCCTTTCTTCTCTAGAGACTCCAATGCCACGTCCGGGTGAGTTTTGGGAAGAGTGTAAATCGGCACCAGGCGCAACTTGTCCAGTTGCTCAATTGCACCAGCCCAGGTACCGCCCTTCCCATGCTCAGCCTGAACTACCAAAGCCGCATCTGCCAGAGCATAGATGAGCTTATTTCGCTGCATCGCATTCCCAATATTGAATCCAGCCTGTGGATCGTACGGAGAAAGAAGCACCAGTTGACGATCTCTCAAGTAACTACGGTGATCTCGGTTCAGAGCTGCGCGCTCCAGGGTGTCGGCGAGAACCCCCACCGCATTACCGCCTGCTTCCAATGCGCCAGACATCGCTGCCTGATCTATTCCCCTGGCTCCGCCCGAAATAATAGTTCGTTGAGCACGCGCGGCAAGTTCGCCGATAGAAGTCGCGGACTCAAGCACGGCCGGATCAGCGTTGCGGGATCCGACTACAGCCAATCCTCCAGCGTTAAGAAGTCCAGGATCGCCGCAACCGTAAAGTACCGGTGGAGCAATATCTTTGAGTTGTTCTTTTAGTCGAGCGGGATACTCTTTATCGGATCTGCTTACTACCCAGATTGAGCGAGCCTGCCACCGTTCGATCGCCTGGCCCAAAAGGAATCCTCGTGCGAGGAGTCGCTTAAGTCGATCGGTGCTGACAATCTTGCCCAGTTCAACAAGTAATTCATTTCCACCAACTGCGACGAGGTCAGCGGGTTGACACTCTTTCTCATAAAGAAAGCGCGCGATCTTTCTGTACTCACCCGCCGTTAATAACTCGTTTGAATTCTCACCCGTTCCCACAATCAGGGGCGCAGTAAGCAACAAAATCGCCTGCGTATTAGTTGAGACTGTGGTGCTGATCTCTAATTCCGAAGTGCGCACTAGATGTTTCCTGTCATAGCGAGTGCCAGAGGCCAAACCTCGCCACTGCCATTACTGCGCAACAGCCAGGCCGCAACTGTCAATGTCCAACCCGAATCCACCATATCATCAACCAACAACACGGAACCAGCAAGTAATGATTGTTCATTAATAACGAGAGAGCCGTCCACGTTTCGAGCTTGCTGTGTGCTGTTCTCCATCGTTTTCTGTTCGGGGCGCCTTTGAGTTTTTACGATTGCGTCCTGGAATGGCAGCCCTAATTCTGAGGCCAGTCTGCCAGCAAAGTCCGGAACGAGGTGAGGATGTCTCGTTGAGGGAATACAGGTGACCCAGGTAGGCTCTGGGACAGGATTCCACTGTCTCACAAGTGCAGCACACGCTTTCACGAGTTCGTCGCTAAAACGACCATCAGAATACTTTCCTTTTTGCACCAATCTTCCCCAACCTGCGTCACCCCACATGCATAGTGCTTTGCCTGGTTCGGCCAAATGCTCCAGGTGGATGTTCCCCTTCAACCCATATATCGGCAATCCACCTGACGGCCATTTTTTTGCGTGGTTCGATCGGCAAGCTAAGGCCACGCAGGAATTCAGTCGCTTCATGAACAAGTTGTGCATTGACGGCTGTTGGTAGCAAAGGTAACGCTGGACTACGCTGTTTGGTGGGTAAAGTCCGTTGCACAACTAAAAGGCGCCCACTTCCTTCTACGATGTGACGGATGGCTTCTTCCTGACCGTCGTGAAATGTTGCGTCTCTTAGACCAGAGCCCAAGCGAAGGAGTTCGAGTGCACGTGAGGAATTGTAGATCATGAGAAATGCACTCAGAGTATCCGTCTGGTCCGCTGCAGTCAACGCGCCGTGTTGCTAATCGATAGTGCCCTGATTCTGGATTTCTCTGTGCAACAGAGAAGAATTTTCAAATTAGGTCACTACTCAATCCGGACGCGATCGGTTCTACCGCGGCCGAAGGTTTCGGGGTGGTACATTTCTTCGGCTTTGGCGGGAGGGACGATGAAGTCTCCCGGGGTTGTGGCGCGTGCGACATAGGAGTACTTGTAGACACCTTCCCACAGGAGGGAGGTGAAGGCTTCGGTGCGTTCATCGCGCAGGTTCTGATGTTCGAACCATTGCGGATTCCACCACCACCAGCCGTAACCGTATGAGCGATCCCCGTACTCAACCACACCTGTTTGTTGAGAATCGCCGGGGATGTTGCCGGTTGTTGCGAGTGTCGGATTAAGCGTTTCAAACCCGGCCGGCAAAGGATCTACTAACGCAACGTGATAGCGCCGCGCCGGAGCAACCATCGTCAGCCGCACTCGCAGACGCGCGCCGGCTTTGATGTGCCACATACCCTCTGAGTCACGCGACACATCTTTCGGATCATCAACGCCTTCGTAACTGCGTTCCACCGTGAAGCCGTAGTCTGCAGGCTTCAGGTTCAGATCGCTGGGCGCGTAATTCATGCTCACGCGATAATAAAGCCGGCCGGCTCCCTCTTTGCTGATCACAAGATTCGGCTCGGCTTGCTGAACGAGATAACTCATTGGCACGTTAACTTGCTGCCGGTCCGTTGAGCGACCGCGAAACGACTGTTGCCCTGCGAACCGCTCACCCAGCCACGCGCGCGCTACAAAGTTTGGAGTCACCTTTTCAAAAGTTCTGAAATAGCGATTGAGAGCCAGCAGAATGAAAACGTTCTCCTGCGTGTTCTCCCAATGTCCGCGCGTCCGATGCGCGAGCAGTCCGCGCACAATCTTGGGAATGAGATCGCTCGCTGGTTGGTCCGCGATGAGTGCTTCCAAAATCACTCCATCGGCGCGCCGGTCGGAATTCAGCACGAGATAATCGCCATCGCTGTATGAACAGACAAAGTGGGCCATACCTGCTGTTTCGGTGACACGATTGTTCAGCAACCGGCGAATCGCGGCCACTTCGTTTGTAGAATTTGAATCGTTTGAAAGCACGGACAGTAACCAACCGACCGACTCCATCGAGAGCGCGTCCACCCCAACTTCAGTTATCAGATCTCGCGCTCGCTTGACGTCGCGGTCGCCCATCTGCGCGCGTACGTAGAGCGCATAAGCGCGTATGGCCCACCTTGTCTCAGTAGGATAATCAGAAGGAATATGTGATTCGATCTCCTCCAGGTACTCCTTCGCTTTGTCAAACATCTCATCCGGGACGGGATACTTTTCCTGCCTGGCACGCGCTAACGCGTGCGCGACGTGAATACTCAGGTAGGGCCACGATTTACTCATGAGTCCCCAGAAACCAAAACCACCGTCCTCGGTTTGCATTCCCTGCAAGGTTTTCAGATCGCGTTTCACTGCCGCTTCCATCGCTTGCGGCGACGGAAGATCTTTTGCCTTGAAAGCCGTCAGCACATCGCGCAGTGCTGTGATGGTGATGATGCGAGAAGCCAATTGTTCGGAACATTCGTAAGGGTAATTGGTCAAATAAATGACCGCATCCGTCAACTCCTGCAACTGCGTTGACGACGTTTCAATCGCCAACCCGCCAAACTGCGGAAACACGTCTGCAGGGGCCTTCACCGGTTGATTGATCGCGCCTGAATCGATTTCGCCGTACGTTGCGAACGCTTCCGTAGTAGCCGGTGTCCACACGGGCAATTTGACTTCGGCAGCATCGGACGAACGTCCAGACACCGCCCCGATTTGAAAGCGCGCAATGCCGGCTTTGACTGCCGCTGCAGGAATGCGCACCTCGACGCGATCGTTGGCAGGAACAGTTACACGACGCCCAGCGATGTTCGATTGACTCGCGCCGGTATGGACCAACGCAGCATTCGTGGCCCGCACAGCTACATCAACTGAGAGCGGCGCGTTGGTTTGGTTCTGCACGACGATCGGTAATTCGAATCGATCGCCGAAGTTCAAAAAGCGTGGCGCGGACGGCCGTGCCATCAACGGCAGCCGCGCGGTAATTGCAGACTCATCCAGGCCAAACTGAGTTCCACCGGCAACTGCCACTGCCATTACTCGATACCGGGTCAGGTTGTCAGGCAGTTTGACTTGCACCTGTGCGCGACCATTGACGTCAGTCCGCACGGCGGGTGCAAAAACCGCAAGCGCGTTGAAATTCTCACGCAGTGAGATTTTGTCTGAATCCCTGTTGCTTGCCCCATCCACGATGAAATTGCTGACTGACCTGGCTGTCATGGAATAGGCAAGGTAAGACCCCGACACGTTTACCGTCTCCATCACTCCACCACCACCCGCCCCTCCGCGCTCGGGACCGTAACCAAAGCCTTCACCAACGTCTGAAAGCTCAAGATGTGCTCGTGAGTGATAGTCCTCAGTGTTAGTTGGCCGGTCGCTATAAAAAATCGAAAGTGGATCGGTGAGATCGTAACCTGTCAGCGCCAACACCGACTCATCCACCACGACCACAGCAACTTCGCTCCCGCCAACCGGTTTGCCCACCGCATCTTTAACTTCAACGTTGACGACTGTCTTCGCGGCAGGTTCAAGAGTTTTGTCGCGGGGTGTCACTTCCACGTTCAACTTGCGTGAGAGAGGCGGAATCGACAGGTTGATCTCACCACTAGCGAACGCAGGACGGCGACTCTCCGCTCCGGCGCGCGTTTGCACTACCTGACGAGGCTCTGTGCCAACGAGATCAACCTGCACGTGAACATTCGGCGTCCAGGCATCTTCAATTGGTAGTCGCAGAGTGTAGGTTGGTCCATCGATACGAAAGCGCGTGACCTTTACGATTCCGGAACGTCGCACACTCATCGCCGCCTCGGCCGGATAGAACGGCGCCTCCACAAGGATCTGCGCTGACTCGCCGCCCTTGTATTCCTTGCGATCCGGGATCAGGTCTATCGTCTCCTCTTCGACCTTACGATTTGGGGGCTGCTTGCCACCGGCAACCCACAAACTCAGCTCGCTTTCATTCGCGCGATCCTCGTCGTCGTGAATGGTTGCCACGACGCGATACCTGCCGCCTGCGTTCGTTTTGAACGTGCACGTCGCGGCATCGTTGGCTGATCGGATGACACAATCCTGCGGGTTCGACTCAACCTCTTTGAATACGCCTTCGACCTGCTTCCAATCCATTAGGACGGCATGCATCTTCACTTCACGATTCGCGATCGCTTTGCCGTCGAGATCGGTCACGATTGACTGCACGACCAGTGACTCACCAGGTTGTACGAATAGCTTGTCGCTTTTCAGGCCGACGTACAGATTCGCAGGGTGGACCAGCAGCGTTGTTTTCGAAGACCAGGTTTGCCGGTTCACGTCCTGAACGGTGGCCTCTGCTTCGAGCGTTGAAGGTCGAGGCGGATTGACCGAATCAAAGTCGATACGAAGCCGGTGCTTGCCGCTTGTGTCGGTGCGCCCGGTGAAAGTACTGGTGCGTGTTTCGCCGTTCTCACTTTCACCACGCCACCACGGAATCCATTGTCCAAACGTGTAATCTCCGCGATCTGGCGGTGTGAAGGTCGTCGGAGTTGAACGGACGCCCCATTTGACTTCTGTATCTGTCAGACCGCCACCGGCAAAATAAGTCGCCTTTACTGAAACCTCAGCGTGCTCGCCGACAAACAGTGGTCCCGCGGTCTCATTCTTTGCGGTCACTTCAAATTCAGGACGGCGAAATTCCTGCACTTGAAAATTGTGAGTGTAATCAGCGACGTCGAAGGCCGAGTCAGGGACTGCAAACTTCACCGACGCGTTTCCGAGATTCATGTTGTCGGGAAGTTTGAATGCTGTGTCGAACCCACCGAAGGCGTTGGGAGTTAGCACACCTTTCATAATTTCGTTGTCACGCTCATCCTGAACTACATAGTTCAGTGTTTTGATCGCGCCGTTTAATGGACCAACATCGCCGCCAACGCCGGTGCCAAGGCGACGTATCCAGCCTTTGATGTGCACCTCTTCTCCAGGCCGGTAGAGTTTTCGATCGTCAAAGACATACCAAACCAATGCATCCTGCTGCGATCTCTTGTGCCATGTTCCCTGAGTCCACCAGTTGAATGGCTGCTCCGGAAGAATCGCCACGTCGTTACCACGGCGCGCAATCAAAACGCTCATGTTGGCATCCGGCGCCACCTTTAATGGAAGATTAGCGAGTCCGTCAGAACCGGTTGCACCGGAAACACTGGCGGGAAGAATTTCCATCTTCACGTCACTCAACGGCGCTCCATCGACAAGCGAATTGGCCCAACCGATTAATTGCTTGTTATCGACAAAAGCATCGAGCCCGATCTTCGTTGATTGAGCCCAACATAAAAGTGGGTTGTGAGCGTAGTCGGTGGTGGGATTGATCGACTCGACCGCAACGACTGCCTGACCGAAACCGTCCTTGAGTGCCGGCGTCAAATCGATTTCAGTCTCGAGCATCTCGTTTGGCGACTTCTTCAGTTCCAACTGTTTCGAATAGATCAAACGGCCTGGCAGCACTAGTCCTTTGGCAGCTGGATCATTGGGCCCGCGATAATGCAGTTGGCGGTAGACCTGGAATTCGCTCCAGTCACCGGGTTCAACTGCGTAAAGGTTGATCTTCACCGTTTGATAGTTAGTAGTGTAGAGCGAAAGTTGGCGTGGCCCATCCGGATCGAGCACGACAAAGCCATTGCCCGACAGCCAGATGAATGGATCAGCCGGTCCAACTTTGAATTCCACAGTTTCGTCTTTGCCGAGCTTTTGACCAAAACCGTCTCCGAGGGATTTGTCCAGGGTCACTTTAAATGTTGTATCCGGCTTTTTAAGACCGTCGATAACCACGGTGTTGCCGGAGACAAGTCGCCTCAGCCCGTCCATTGCGGGCTCAATCCGCACCTGCGATTCCTCGAAGCCCGGCAGAGCGATCGGATTGTTGAACTCAATTCGCCACGGATCGTTCGGTTTGCATCTGCCGAGGTAACCGCACTGAGTTTGCGTAATGTGGAACGGTCCGTACGTGTAAAAGTAAAACTCCTGCTTAGCGCTGGTTGTACGTGATCCTTCGATTGAAGGCGTCCCCGGTCCGATTCTCACCGCCATGTAGGTGTTGATGGGCAAGGCATTTTTCGTGTCGCCATTAGCATCGATCGCGCGAAACGCAAGCCAACGATCTTTCTGTGCGAGCTTTACTAGATCTTTCACATACCAATCGGCTTCTATCTCTTCTTTGGTTGCAAGCCGCAAACGCAACTGAGTATTTCCGGTCGTTGATAGCGTGATTGTTTTCAACACTGCCGCCGGGTCGATGCGCTGGTCAAACTCTACAAACATCAGCGAATCCAAAGGTCGTGGATCGTTGGCGTACGGGTATGTTGTCTTTACTGTCGGAGCGGGCGTCGTGAACGTCCAGGTTTTCTCGCTACTGAGCGTTCCACCGATCGCCGATTTGGTTCCCGCGGGCACTGTTGCCGAATAATTAGTGGCCATCTCAAAGCGCACGTCGGGTTCGAAGAGCAGAGTCTTTGTTCCAATCCAACGCCATTTCCCGTGTGGCTCGGGCGTGAGCTTCACCGGAACATACTTAGCTGCTTCTTCCTGCGAACTGATCGCGACCATCGGCTGCGAAAAGGTGACGCTCAGGTTTGGCGTGATTGGCACGTCGCCCTGGGGCGAGTAGCGAACGACTTCGAGTGTTCCGGCCGCTATTGAATCAGGAGGAGCCATGTCGCTTGGCGCAGGAAACGGTTGCGCGATAGTGAGGCCGGTGCGTGGTGGCGGCAACGACTGCGAGCGCTTTGCAAAGTCTGTTTCATCGCCAGTCTCGCTCTTAATCGGTGGTAGTCGTTTGAGAACCGCTTCTGTCTCGGTATCAGATAGCAAAGTTGCGGGGACCGGACTGGTCGCTGGACGCACTTCCGGCTGCTCGGCTCCTTCACTCAGACGAAAGCTCAGGCCGTCGTCCTGATAAGAAGGCTGGGGCTGCGGATGCGTGTTGCGTGCGGAGACAGTGGGGTGTGGAGCGACTGCGAGCACAAAAGAATAGATCAGCAGCAACGAGACACACCTTCGCGGGAGAGTCATTGAGACAATGCTCCTTTGTTTTGGTATTCCAGGATTGTGGGAGACAAGCTAAGGCCACATCAAGGATCGATGTGTGCGCTTAGACGCTATCGGTATCGATTGGGTTGGACGTCGAGCTTGAATACAGTCAGTACCACCTCGCGGTAGCGGATGGGTGCCGCGCAGCGTTCTGATTCCCAGCGACCCTACGGCGTACCCACCCGCTACCGCGAGGTGGTACCGACGTATCCAAGCTCGACGTCTGTTACCCGAAATTTGCCTTGAAGCGGGCGGCGTAGCGGCGGCTCATCACCAGTGGTTCGGCTATCTGGCGGATGTGAATGCGGTAGGATCGATTGAACCAACTCTCGAGTCGTTCGACGTACTCGACATTGATGATCGTCGACCGATGTATCCTCGTGAAGTGCTTCGCCGGCAGACGCTCTTCCCAATCCTTCAGCGGTTTCAACACCAGCGACTTCTGTCCATCGGACGAAAAAATCCGGGAGTAGTCGCCCATCGCAGAGATGACGACGATGTCGCTCACTTTCAAAAAGCGCGAACGTTCGTCCACTTCAATAAACAAACGGTCTTCATACTCCAGCGGACGAACAGGTGACGCAGGCACGGAATCATGAGTGAGCCGCTCGATTGCCTGCGTCAGACGCGCCGGGTTGATCGGTTTGAGCAGATAGTCGAGCGCGTTGACCTCAAACGCTCGAATAGCATAAGCGTCAAAGGCTGTGACGAAAACGATCTTACAGTCAGGATTAATCTTCTCGAGCAAATCAAACCCGGTCTCTCCCGGAAGTTGAATGTCGAGAAAGAGCACGTCGGGTTTCTTCGCGTGTACTAACTCAGCAGCTTGTGCGACAGTCTCAGCCTCACCGACGACGTCGATGATCTCGTGGTCCGCGAGCATCGAGCGCAATTCCTTGCGCGCCAACCTCTCGTCGTCGACAAGTATCGCGGTGAATCGCTCCATTATTAGTCTACCAACTTAATCGTCGCACGAATCCAGTTGCCATCCTGACGAAGAGAGAAGCTGCTCTTGTCAGGATACAGTTTCGCGAGTCGCTCGCGAACATTCCGCAAGCCTATTTGCGTCCCGCCGCCGTTGCTTTGCGTATCGAGCCGCCCGGTGTTTGCAATCTCCACTACCAACCAGCCGTTTCGGATTCTCGCAGCGATGCAAATCTTCAGCGGTTCGGAATTGTTTGTCATGCCATGCTTCACGGCGTTTTCGACTAGTGGATGAATTAAGAATCCAGGCAGTTGGACATTTTCCGCCGCTGGCTCAACATCAAAGGAGACGTCGAGCTTGTCTTCGAATCGAATTTTCTCTATAGCCAGATAATTCTTGATAGCTTCGATCTCCTGACGCAGATCAACCAGCGCCGAATTGTTGTTCAGCAGCGAATAACGCAGGAACTCAGAAAACTCCGTCACCATGCGCTTGGCACGCTGGCTATCTTCATCAATCGAAGCACGAATCGAATTGAGTGCGTTGAAGAGAAAGTGCGGGTTCAGTTGATAACGCAACATATCGAGCTGTGCGTGATTTGCTAATGCTTCCGCTCGCAACGTCCGTTCGTGTTCTGACTGCCATTGACGCCAGTACTTAATGCCGAAGTAAAGCGCGCTCCAACCGACGAGTGTGAATGAGTAATCGAGAACCTCAACTGGATATCGCGTCCAGTCGATACCGAAGCGGCCGCGCGTCATCACCCACAGACCGGCTTCTTCACCAACGGGCCAGAGGCTGCCGAAAGCAAACGACGTGATCAGGATCAGCAACGCGATGAATGGAACTGAGCGAGCGCTGCCGAAGTGTTTGTAGATCGGCCGCATCAGTGAGGTCAGCACGAATCCAGCCACTGTCCGGCTTATTTTTACCAGCAACAAACCAAACCGGCCGCTTGGCGGAACGACCGTGAGGAAGGTGATATAGATCAGCACTCCGTAAAGCGCCCAGCCAATCAACTGCAAGACCCAAAACGAAGACAATGGGTCTTTCAGTTTTTCAAGAGACAACACTTTCATCGTTAAAGGCGCGGTGGCGTTTGGTAAAGAATGTCTGTGATCATCCACTTGCCGTCGAATTTTGCGAGGTGCAGGTAGTCGATACCCCACATCGCGGTCAGTTTCGCTGACGCTGTTTGGTCTGCGACATCGTAAACGACGATCTCTTTCTTCGAGTTCTTTGGAATCCTTCCGGTCTTATTCCAACGGCCGGCCAGATCATAAAGCTCCTGGTAGGTCATCCGGTAAGGTTTATATGTTCCATCTTTATCCCGTTCAAAGCCGAGCTTGAATAAATCCCGGTGAACACTTCTTTCGATTCGGGAAGAGTCGGCTTCGTAGAGCGCCTCTACGTAGTCGAGCACGGCTTGTTTGACAGCTTCGCGATCGTCAGTTGGTTTTACTCTTGGCGCAGCATTAAAGACCTTGTTAACGATCTTCCATTCGCCGTCAACTTTCAGGAGCGACATGTAGTCAGTGAGTGTGGCATCCGGATAATCGAGAACTATCCGAGCGACACCCGCGTTGCCGGTTATGTCGAGACTGTCGATGCGACGCCTGCGCTGCGACTCGTCGGCCGCAGGCTTACCGCTGAAGCGCGAGGCAAACTCCTCGACTGAAAGATCGAGAAGTTTGCCATCTCGAAACGCCATGATCTTTGCGTCTGGAAAAAACGCCTTGCGGATGTAATCGGGATTGCCGGTGGCGTGGGCGTTGATGTAGTTCTCGAGTGGAATCCGAGCAGCGGCCGCTTCTGCTTCGCTTGCAGCGCTTGGATTTTTCGTGTCGACCAACGGCAACCCGGCGATAATCGCGGCGAGGAAAAATGCCAGAACTCTCATAACAACCTCCAACAGACTCTCAGTGAAAACGCTCGCCAGAATAAAGGACGTGACTAGCGCGCGCAGTTAAGAATCTATGAGCGGCACGCTGATGGGGTTAAGCGGTACAATGCCCATAATGAAAACAACCGCTCAGGCACAGGAACCGCTCGATGGTACAACGCGCTAGACCTGGGACGTTTCTCGCAGAACACAAGAACAAGGAGGGCAAGTGGACAACCTTCGCCGAAGACAAACTACGCCGGCCTTAACCTCGCTGGCCCCACAATTCCTCGTCGACGACCTGTCTGCGGCTATCACCTACTACCGCGACCGCCTCGGGTTCGAAACCGATTTTGTGTACGAGTCGTTCTACGCGAGCGTCAGCCGCGACGGCTTCTCAATTCATCTGAAGTGCGCTCCAAAAACCATTGCAGATCGCACGCACCGCAAACAGAACGAACACCTCGACGCCTCTATCGGCGTTCTTGGAATCGAAGCGCTATTCGATGAACTGAAGTCACGCGGAGCCAACATCCTCCGCCCTGTCAAGGATCGACCGTGGGGTTGCAAAGACTTCTACGTCGAAGATCTCGACGGCTATATTCTCTGCTTCAGCGAACGATTTACATCTTCATAGATGAAATAATGCTTTGAGGCAGCAAGTGGCGACGGACGATTCCGTTTGTGTACCAAGCGCTACCACTGGGTAGTATACTGATCAATTCGGGAGGCCCCGCAATTAACGAATTGATGCCGATTTGCCTCGTGCTGCTTCCTTGTAAACGACGCCGCCTTTCATCACGAATAGCACGCGTCGCACGGCGGTGATGTCGGTAAGCGGGTTTCCATCCAGCGCGATGATGTCTGCTTCAAATCCCTTTGCTATCGTTCCTATCTGATCGCCCAGTCCCAACGCTTCGGCGCCCAGAGAGTTAGCAGAGATCATGGCCGCCAGTGGGTTGACTCCACCATCACGCACGCGGTCGATGAATTCTTCGGCGTTGCGACCGTGCGATCCGGCAACTGCGTCCGTACCGAAAACAATCTTCAATCCCGGGACCCTACTCGCTCGCTGAACCAACTGATGGTTGAGTGGAAGAATTTTTTCCATCGCGGCAAAGCCCTCTTCCGTGTAACCAGGCGTGCCGAGATATCTCCCTTTATTTTGGAGATAGTTTTCGATAACGAGTCCGGCCTGCGGATCGAGATACGTTCCTCTTTCGGCCATCAACTTCAGATCGTCGTCTGTTGCAAGTGTGCCGTGCTCAACTTGTGTACAGCCGGCTAAGGTTGCCGCGCGAACAGCGTCTTTGTATGCGTGTACGACGGTTCGCAGACCCTGTTTCTTGGCTTCGTCACATGCGGCGTTTAGTTGCTGCTGCGACAGTGTCATTCCTCCGCCTTGGCGAATGCTCTGGGACGCGAAGATCTTGATCACATCGGCGCCATTTTCTTTCTGCTTTCTTATGAAGGCGCGGATTTGATCGGGAGTGCCGGTTTGTTCACCGCGGCCGAACAGTGGCTCAACTGCCGTGAGTATTCGCGGACCCGGGAGTTCTCCCCTGGCGATCGCATCACGAAGTGGTACATCAGTTGGAGAGCCAATACTCTGAATAGTTGTAAATCCCGCCATCAATGTAGCCCATGCATTTGCTGCGGCTCGATAGGCGGCGTCGGGCGTCGTCTCGCCGGCTCCCGCGTTCTTCCCATCCTTCCCAAAACTCCACGTGATGTGCGCATGCGCGTCAATCCAGCCGGGCAGGACAGTTAACTCACGCAGGTCGTAATCGATCGGCGATGCATTCGGATCGATCGCCACGATCTTGTTGCCCTCGATAACGATGCGAGTGTTTTTGAGAACGTGCCCCTTGCCGTCGAGGATTGTGCTAGCGGCAATCACAACTCGACGGGCCGGTTTAGGTGTTTGCGATTGAGTTTGGATGGTGACGCAGATGAGTACGACACACGCCAATATTTTTTTGGTTTGCATTGGACCTCCTTCAGGGCAGCACCATTAGACCACATTCAGCGTCGGTTGAAATGCGAGGCAGGTGTGATGTTTCCGCCGGCTTCACCACTTGTACCGGCTTTGATTGTTGATCCTTTCGCACCACGTCTATGATGTCTGCCATGATCTGGCATGACGTACGATACGCGTTGCGTTTGATGCGAAAAAGTCCCGGCTTTACGACCATGGTGGTTGTCTCTTTGGCGCTCGGCATCGGCGCAAATACCGCCATCTTTAGCCTCATCAATGCCATCATGCTCCGCCAAATGCCGGTTGAGCGGCCCGATCAACTCGTCGCATTCGTAGAGAGACGGCCGGGCGAGGATCGCAACGATGATGCTATCGAATGGTCGAGCTATGAGCATTTTCGCGACAACAATCATGTCTTCTCCGCGCTCACCGGACTTTCGTTCGATAACATCGCTGAGGTTCGTGCCGATGACACGGTGACGGACACCGTCGTGCTCGAGAAAGTGGCCGGCAACTATTTCCAGATGCTTGGTCTAAAGCCAGCGTTGGGAGGATTGATCGCGGCCGAGGACGTTCCTGCTGACGGTGTCGCACAGGTGGCCGTGCTGAGTTGGTCCTACTGGAATTCGAGATTTCAACATGATCCTGCAGTCATCGGGAAAAGGATCTTTGTGCAGGATCGGCCGGTCACGGTGATTGGCATCGCTCCGGCAGCGTATACCGGTCCGCGGGTAGGCGCTCGCACGGATGTGTGGGTTCCGTCAGGACGTGAGCCCGTCAGAATGATTGGCAGATTAAAGGACGGCGTCACACTCGAGCAGGCACGCGCCGAGATGGCTCTCCTCTATCGCTTCACGCTCGAACAAAGGGCCGCTCATGACAAGGACCCGCGTATTTGGCAGACCACGATCGAGGTCGAAAAAGCGGGCGCTGGTTTTGGAAATGTTCGCGAGAAGTACGCCAAGCCGTTGGCACTGTTGATGGTCGTCGTCGCGCTGCTGCTTCTGCTGGCCTGCTCAAACGTAGCCAGCCTGCTCCTTGCTCGCGCATCCGCGCGTCAGGGCGAAATGGCCGTCAGGGTCGCCGTCGGCGCGAGCCTTGGCCGATTGACACGGCAGATGTTGATAGAGTCGTTGATACTCGCCTCTATGGGCGCGTTGGTGGGTTCGGTCATTGCCTACTTCGGCACTGGCTTGCTTGTTCGCATCCTGGCGAGTGGGCCTGTAGCGGAAAATCTCAAGCTCGAGGTTCAACCGGATCTAAACCTGCTGCTCTTTACTGTGTTTGTGACGGTCTTCGCCGCTGTTCTCTTCGGTCTCGCTCCGGCTTGGTACGCGTTTCGAAACGCTTCGGCCACGTCACCAACGTCACTTTGCCACGCCGGTAAGGGCGTTGATCTCAGTGGGCGGCGGTTCGAGCATTGGCTCGTCTCCGTGCAGGTCGCCCTCTCGGTGCTGCTGGTCAGCGCTGCTATGATGTTTGTCGAGCATGTATCGCGGATGCGAACCTTGGACCTCGGCTTCCGTAGCGACAACGTACTGCTCATGATCCTCAATACTTCGAAGACCGGCTTGAAACGAGTTGAGTTGATGCCGCGATTGCAGCAGTTACAGGAAAGGATGCGGCACATTGCCGGCGTGCAGTCGGTAGCCATCGGAGGCTGTACACCGATCCAGGGTTGCGGGGCCATGCGCTTCGTCATCGTCGACGAGCGTCCCGAGTCCGAAGAAACTCGCACCCGTGTCTCGCTCAACTTTGTATCCCCCGGCTACTTCGAAACACTCCGCGTTCCTTTCAAGGCAGGACGCGATTTCAGCATGGAGGATGTAGGTCGTCCGCGCGTGGCAATTATCAATGAGGCCATGGCTGGACACTACTTCCCGGGCGGCGATGCCGTCGGCAAGTACTTCCGAGTTGATCCCGACAAGCGCTTCGGAGGTTGGAAGGGGGAAGAACCATACGAAGTGATCGGCGTTGTGGCAAACTCCAAGAATGTTGATCTTCACGCTCCTGCTCCACGCAGCATGTTCTTCAATATGTTCCAGGAGAACGAGGTGATGGCTCAGTTCCTGTTGCGCACGGGCGTTGATCCCGACTCGATCGCCGGTCCAGCTCGCCAAGCCGTTCGCGAAGAACTAAGTGCGGCTAGCGTGACTCGCGTCAACACTTTGTCCCGCCAGGTGGACTCGGCCATCGTTCCCGAGCGCCTTGTCGCCACCTTGGCCAGCTACTTCAGCGTGTTGGCCATTACGCTGTCCGGAATCGGTCTCTATGGCCTTTTGTCCTATGCCGTTGCGCGTCGGACCGGCGAGATTGGCGTTCGTGTCGCGATCGGCGCTCGTCCTGTCGACATATGGTGGCTGGTCCTGCGGCGTGCCCTGATCGTGCTGAGTGGCGGGATTCTCGCCGGCGCACTTCTCACGTGGTGGACCAGGCCGTTGGCGTCGAGGGTGGTCCAGGATCTGCGGCCGGAGAGTCTCCTTCCCATTGCGATCGGCGCTGGAGCTGTATTTGTCGTTGGCCTGCTCGCCTGCGTGGTTCCTGTCCGCCGGGCCGCACGAGTGGATCCCATCGTCGCACTTCGCATTGAATAGCCTGACGTTCTGTTGAAGTGGGTTTTTGATGAGGCAATCGCGACGTTGACTTTCGTTGTGATTGGGAATAGTGTACCGCCGTTCTGATTCGAAGGCTGACCCTCCGAGCCTCTGCATCCTCGTATACTCGCTAATCAAGCCTTCGCAGGTGTCGGAGTAACGACTGTTTACTTGCCCTGGGCGAGCATGAGCAGGGCCCTCTCCTTGCGCTATCACCCTGAACTATTTCGGAGGTTCACACCATGAAAACCCTTAGACCATGGTTCACGTTGGCACTGCTTTTTTCGGTGACTATCATCGGAGCGCAAAAGAGTGCTCCGCAAAGCAACACTGAAGAACAGGCGGTGTCGCAGTTAGAACGAGAATTGGCCAAAGCCTATCTTCAAGGCGATGCTAAAACGCTTGCGCGTATCCTTGGCGACGATCTCATCGACACATCTGATGGACTGGTAGTCAATAAGCAATATCACCTGAAGTATTTAAATCCTCGTAATGGTCTGACTGCCGAGTTTTCCAATATGAATGTTCGCGTTTATGGTAACGCGGCAGTTGTAACGGGTGTCGAGGTATTAATTGAGGAAGCAAACAAGGATAACGCAATCTATTACCGCTTCACTGATACGTTTTTGAAACGCGAAGTTGGTTGGCAGTTGATCGCCAGCCAACGACAGAGTCTTCCAGTGTGGAACACACGGTACATGGAAATTAGCGAACTGAAAGTGCTTACGGTTCAGAATTGTAGCCAGGAGTCATCGCTGAGATCTCTCAATTCTGAAACACCCGCGTTTATTCGATTTGTCAACGCCACGTCACAGCCTGTCGTTGTGTACTGGCTCAACTATGAGGGCAAGCGCGATCCGAGTGAAGAGCAAAAAGTGACACTCAAGCCAGGACAATCGGGGTTTCGCTCTACCTATCTCACTCACCCGTTCCTTGTAACTGACGTGACGGGAAAGTGTCTGGGGATCTATCAACCAGCGCCTGAGCCATCGTTGGCAGTGATTAAATAGTTAGCCCCGGCAAATTAATCGTTTAAGTTACAACATTGGAGGTGGCAGAAAGCGGTAAGTTGTTCAAAAGGAATGGCGGACCATACTGGACAATCTTCGCAACTTTTTCCGTGGTGAATCTGTTCAAAGAAGATTCACGAAAACCAGACTAACTACAGTCAAAGTAACACGCTAAGGAGTCTTCTCACTGATGCCGCAATGCGACCAGTGGATCCACCTTCGCCGCACGGCGGGCTGGAAAGTAACATGCCAGTAGTGCCATGCTGGTCAGCACCGCCGCGACTGCTATAAAGGTCATCGCATCAGTGGGCGCCACGCCAAACAGCAGTCCGCGAATTACGCGCGTCAGCGCGAACGCTCCGACCAAACCAATCACTTCGCCAATCAGCGCCAGCGTCATTCC
>JBKPPU010000072.1:0-16012 GCA_046733695.1 Acidobacteriota bacterium | reverse complement strand
GCCGAGGTCGTAGCCATAGTGATTAAAGCCCGAGTGTCGCCATGGACCGATCACGAGTGACACCCGGTCGTTGTTCTTGTCCTTTGGTTCGAGCGCACGATAGACGGCGGGGGCGCCGTAGCTGTCTTCCTGGTCCCATTGTCCGACCACGAGCATCGTCGGCACCGTATGCGGCCGGGCCGCGAGCCATTTGTCGACCGCCTGCAGCGACCAGAAATCGGTGTAGGCAGGATTCTCAAGAAATTTGCGGATGCCGGGCACATTCTCGGCGCCGACCATCTTCACAAAGTCTGCCATCGATCCGGCTTCGAGATAGCGCGTGTAATCGTCGCCACCGCCGAGAGCAAATTCGCCGCCGCCGTTGCCCTTGTTGAATCCCAGGCTCAGTGGAAAGCCGAGCGAACTGATGCGGAACGCGCCGTTGTGGAACCAATCGTCGCCCATCCAGCCATCGACCATCGGGCTTTGGGCAATCACTGCCTTAAGTGCCGGGTGCGGGTTGATCAACGTCATCAACGCCGTGAAGCCGAGGTAGCTCGAACCGATGACGCCGACGTTACCATTTGCCTCCGGCGTGTTCTTGACCAGCCAGTCGATGGTGTCGTAGGCATCGGTCGCTTCGTCTATACCGGTTTTGTTCAATGGCCCAGAGATCGGGCGATTGAGGATCCACTCACCTTCGGACCGGTACATGCCGCGGATGTCCTGGTACACGCGGATGTAATTATCTGTGACAAATTCCGCGTCCATTACTTCGAGTATGTCGACGATGCGCTGGCTATTGACGCGGCTCGTCGAACCGCTCGCGTTGTAGGGCGTGCGTGATAGCAGTATTGGTGCTTTGGTCACGCCCTTTTTCATCACCACGACGGTGAAGAGTTTCACGCCGTCGCGCATCGGGATCATGACCTCGCGCCGCACATAGTCGGCGGACGGAAGGATCTGATCGTACTTTTCGACGACGTCCGGCGTCATCGGTGTAACGCGCGGCGGCGTTTGGGCGATAACGAACGTACTTGCGAATGAGAGGACGGCGGCGAGCAGCGTCAAGCACAGAGCGTATGATCTTTTCATGACGTTAATTTATAGAACGCACCAAAGGTTGTGCAATCGCGCTCATCTCTCATACGTCTTTTCGAGAAGATTCACTTTGTCTTCGATGATCCTCATGGCGTCGGTGAAAAGGCGAGGATCGCGTAGATCCACATAGGCATCGAGTGCTGAAGCTTCAGCCAGGCTTCGTTCATCGGTGGTGTTAACCGCGTTTCGCAGATACAAATACGCATAATGCCTGTGAAGCGAAATCTGAATGCGATCGTTTAGCTGTAGTGCGCGTTCCAGAATCTCGGTAGCACTCGTGACGCGACCTTTAAACGTTTCCAGTTGTTTAATGGATTGATAAAGCTTAGCTCGATCCGTTCGTTCTGCTTCCGGTGAAGCAAAGAAGTAGCGTGCGAAATCAATGTGATAGCGGCCTGCGTCTGATGCCGGGATCGCCGAAAACGTATCTTGCAATCGGGACTGAGCCGGAGTTGAACTACATGACGCTCCAGCCAGAAGTAGCGCCGTTAGACAACATGAAAAGAAAAGGTCACATGTTTTCATCGGGGAAGGTGCGTATCTTAACGATTCTCTTCCGAGCACGCTAGAACCACGTCGCTGTTGACCGGGTAATTGTGTCTATGATATGTGTGGCGTCGCTACATATATGGTTATGCTTGACCATCAAGTAAAGCGGGGAAGTACTGAGATGCTGATTCGGGCCCTGGTTGAGCATCGGCCGCCACGGCTATGAGATCGCAAAACAAATCCAGCGGCGCCGCTTTTATAAATTAACGGCTAGAGTCAGAAGATTCTGGCTGAGCAACGGCGCACTTGGAAAGCCTTCTTTGCCGCCCTTGACCGTGTTGCTCGAATCAATCCTGCGTGACGCAAGAAAGGTATAAGCATGCCGGAGTGGAAAAGCAGCATTCAGCAATGGCTGGACGGCCTCGAGGTTGCCCCGTCACGAGAGGCCCGAGATCATTGAAGAGTTGTCGCAGCATCTTCAGGATCGCTACGAAGAGCTACTCGCGAGCGGTCTAACCGAATCAGCAGCTGCAAGGACAGCGCTGGCCGAGTTGAACGAAAACAATTTGTTAAGTCAGGAACTGCGTCGAGTCGAGAGGCGACTCCCAGTCGAATCGAACAACGTTGAATCGGGAGGCAGAAGAAACGTGTTTGCTACCCTGCGGCAGGACATACGGTATGCCGTTCGCGCGCTGTTGAAGCGACTCGACTTTACTTTAGTTGCATCGTTCACACTCGCCCTGGGTATAGCTGCAAATACAGCAATTTTTACGATTGTCAACGCCGTCCTGCTGCGCCCGCTGCCTTATCCTGCGTCCGAAAGGCTAATGGAAATCGGGCGGGTCTTTCCCGGTTCTTCACAAGTATCTTCGCTCAGCGAAGCGAAGTTTCTATTTCTCCGTGATAATCTCCGATCGTTTGAAGCGATTGCGGCAACGCAAGGTCTCGGGTCCAACACCTACCTCTCTGATCAAAACTCAACGGAATACATCAACGGCCTGATTGTCTCCGCGGATTTCTTTCGTGTAATCGGAGTGTTCCCGGCAGCGGGCCGCGTCTTCACGGAACAAGAGGACAGACCGTCGGGTGAGCGTGTAGTCATTCTGAGTGACGGCTTGTGGCGCCGGCGTTTCGGGGCCGATGGCGCGTTAATTGGCAACCACGTCAACCTTAATGGCAAGACGTTTACCGTCGTCGGGATCATGCCACCTGATTTTGATTACTTCGGTGCGCAGGATGTACTCATTCCCATGCAGGGGAATCCTGTGCAACCGAACGAGGGTCACAACTGGACAGTCATCGGCCGCCTGCGACCCGGCCTCACGTTTGCTCAAGCTAATGCGGAAGTGAGTCCCCTGTTTGAACAGTTTCGCACCAGATACCCAAAGCAGGTGTTAAGAAACGAATCCTTCGCCGCGCAGAGTTGGCGATTAAACCTGACTGCCGGTGTGCGAGACCTCTTGTGGATTCTGTTTGGCGCCGTCGCATTCGTTTTGTTAATTGCGTGCGCGAACGTCGCAAACCTGCAATTGACACGGACTGCCGCACGTCAGAAAGAGATGGCGATTCGAATCGCGATCGGTGGGAAGAGCTTCCGTCTCATCCGCCAACTCCTAACTGAAGGGATCGTACTCGCGTTGCCCGGAGGTTTGGCTGGTCTCCTCCTGGCAATCTGGGGGTTGAGTGCGCTGCGACATCTGCTTCCCGAAGGTATGATTCCGCGCGCGAACGAAATTAGTTTGGACTGGCGCGTGTTGGTGTTTTGCTTTTTGGCTACTGCTGGTGCGGCGATCATTTTCGGTCTGGTTCCCGCGCTACAAATCTTACAAGTTGACGTAAACGCGGTGCTCAAAGCAACACAGAACAAGCTGCGCGGAAGCCGAACAACTGCTCGGCTGCGGAACGCGCTGATCGTGGGTGAAGTCGCCCTGGCGCTGGCGCTCACGGTTGGAGCCGTACTGTTGTTGCGCACTTTCGCGAATCTGCACGGCGTGGAGCAAGGATTCGAGCCACGCGATCTGTTGACGTTCGAAGTAGCACCGATCGGCGATAAATATGACACCGGGGCAAAGTTGAAGAATTTTTACTCTGCTGCCCTGAATAGGCTGGAACACGTTCCCGGCGTGGAAGGAGCCGCTCTCACGAACAAGTTGCCGCTCGACCGCTGGTTCAACCTTCCGTACCGGCTCGCGACTCACAGCGACTATACAGGTTCAGTCGAAGTTCGCTTCATTTCTCCTGATTATTTTCAGGTTATGAAAATGGCACTGCGCAAAGGGAGAAGCTTTAGCGACGGCGATGTTGATGGCGCTCAGCCGGTCATTATTGTTAACGAGGGTTTTGTCAGGCGGAACTTTGAAGGGGTTGAGCCGCTGGAGCAACGCCTGTGTGTTGGTTGCGAAAAGTTTGGGGATCCCGCACAGCGGCTCATTGTCGGCGTGGTCAACGACACAAAGCAACGGAGCCTGGGCGAATCTTCACCTCCCATGGTGTTCATACCAGTTACTGAGAAGAATTCTTCGCGTGCTATGAGTTTTATTCTCCGCACGAGCGGTGATCCTTTATCGTTTAGTAATGCGATCCGCACCGAGGTGGGCCAGATGGATCCGAACGTCGTGGTCAGAAATGTGCGCTCGATGGAGCAGTTAGTAGATCGGTCAGTTGCTCCGCAGCGTTTCGAAATGTCGCTACTGGGGTTGTTTGCAGCTGTAGGACTCTTGTTGTCGGCTGTCGGAATTTACGGAGTGATGGCGTACAGTGTCTCGCAGCGAACACAGGAGCTTGGGGTGCGAATGGCCTTGGGTGCGCAAGCTCGCGACGTTCGAAACCTGGTGTTGAAGCAATGTATGGCGTTGGCGCTCACTGGCGTCATAATCGGATTGGCTGCTTCGCTCGCTTTAACACGGCTGATGAAAGGTCTGTTGTTTGGCGTGAGCCCAACCGATCCGCTAACGCTGGTTGGCGTTGCGGTTTTCATGGTGCTGGTTGCTTTGTTTGCGTGCTTTGTACCTGCACGCCGCGCAACTAAGATCGATCCGCTGACGGCGTTACGCTACGAATGACTTTGCGACCGCGTCGCCGGGGAAGGCAATAGATCTTTATTTGCAGTCCTGATAAATTGATGATTCGAATCTCAATTTTAAGGGATATGACGAAGGTCTCGCCAAACTGCACGTTGGCGATCACGCGATTCTCGTGATTCCGGGCAAACTTGCTTATGGGCCAAAAGGCATTCCCGGCGCCATTCCTCCAGACGCGACTTTGATCTTCGTCATCGAGGTTGTCGATGCCAAAGCACAGACGTCGACCGGGCAGTAAATCTTTTAGCACTTCGGCGATCTCGACGTTTTCGATGGAGAGTTAGACCATGAATGCAAATTCAAAGTAGCTTGATGGCAGGGTAGCGCTTGTAACAGGTGGTTCGCGTGGTATTTGGTGCGGCGATCGCGAAACGTCTCGCGTTTGACGGTGCCGCTGTTGCTCTCACTTACAGCAGTGGAAAGCAGGCCGCCGAAGAAGTAGTGCACTCAATTGAAGCAGCGGGCGGAGCGTGTAACGAATCTGCCGCTTCAGGTATTTCGACGATGAGTTGTAATCGTTCTAGATTCTTCCAATCAGTAACAGAATCAAGACTATCACTACGATCAGCCCCAGACCACCACTGGGCCAGTATCCCCAGTTACGGCTGTAGGGCCATGCAGGAAATGCTCCCAGCAAAAGCAAGATAAGAACAATTAAGAGTATCAGTCCCATCATTCTCCTCCTTATGGGCCAACTCTCTTCGGCCCATTCGTTATGCAATCCACAGGGGTCTCTCAGGACACACTCAATCATTGTGCCTCTGATATGGGCAGTCCATGCGATCCTTCTGCGTGCATTTGCGTTCGGTAAGACGACACCGGCGCATGAGGGAGTATTGATGCGAAACAGAATTCTGGCCCTGATCTTTTATCAGCTCGGTCAGGTCTTTGGGTTTTCATGGATGCAGCCAGGCGGATGACTGGCAGTTCAGCAATTAACCATTCAGAACTAATCAATAGTTCATCTTCGAGGACGTTGCTTTGCTGAGATTGATTTGATGATCGTGCGACCGCGGTCGCGCGGCAGCAGCGGCGGGTCAGCTTGTGACACAGCAGCGTCCATAAGCCCCTTCACGTCAGGGTGATCCAGTACACGCAGATCGGTGAGTCGCACAAATGCGCCCTGCTTGCCATTACCTTGTAATAGTCTCTGTGGATCTGGAAGTGACCGGCCGTACATGAAGTAGAGATTGACCCCGTGCGCATAAACCGCGAGCGAAAATAAGACGTCGGAAGTCCGCTGCGTACTGCTATACCCGATTGCCAGGGCATTGTAATTGTCGTAAACGAGCTCGATGGCGGTCGGATATCTCTTACGCAACACGGTGCGGGCTGACCGGACCAGCTGTGCGATTGCCGGATCAAACTTAGCTATAAAGCCGGCGACCTGTTTTGAGGCTGATGTGGTTGGTTTGGTTCCTTTTGTCGTTGGCAAAGGCTTTCTCGTTCTTGCGGGAAAAAGGTCTCGCTTCTACCGGGCCGTGAAAGAGTCGGTTAACAAACAACACTTGGAGGCATTGCGCAATCTTGCGAGCCGAAGTCAGCCAAGTACATTGTCTAGGAATTGCCACGTCGCCTCAAAAATAACATGTTACGCGTTCTGAAATTCGGAACTCATGTGCTCCGGTGGAATTACCAAGATGTTGTATCTTTTACATTCTTATTTAAGTCCGATCCGCCCGCAACTTGCTACATACCCTCATCTATTGCTAAGTGTAGCCTAATGAGCAATAACCTATTTGAACGAAACTCGTCCGATGGCGCTCTGAACACAGTTGTTTACCCGGAGGTAAGTCATGAAGTTATTACTTATTATCCTCGGAGTCGGAATCGTATCTCTTCCTCAACTGGCCCAGCAACACTCAGCATCCACGAACGAAAAAGATCGCCTGCGACAGCAACAACAGGCCAGAGCGATCTCACTAATCGAGCAAGTAGGTGCAGAGGCTGAACTATGGGAAAACAAGCCATCGGCCGTTCAGGCTTTTTCTGCAGCGGCAGATTTGCTTTGGGATCGCAACCCATCGCGCGCCAATAAGTGGTTAAGAAAAGCGTGGGATCTTGTCGATCAGGTTAGTGAAAGCGAACCTAATCCAACCTTGAAAGAATTTTCACGCCAGTCAGAAAAGGCACAGTTGAAGTCAGTGGTTCTGAGAGTAGCTTCTAACCACGATCAAAAACTGGCTGACAAGTTTGTGGAGCAGATTGCCGAACAACAACCTGAGCAAAGGCAGGACCGTGGTGCCTTTGACGACCGCACCGCACGCAGCGAACAACTCTTGTGGCTTGCGCAACAGGCTCTCCAAACCAATCCTCAGCTTGCTTTTAATCTTGCTCAACGCAGCCTTACGGATGGCCTCTCGTTCACGTTGCAAAACGTAATGACCGGATTGAGAAAGAAAGAAGTTCAACTCTCCAACCAACTCTTCGATCTTGCGCTCGCACGTTTTAGTAGTGGCGCGTCGGATCCATCTGAAGCAGAGGTGTTGGCCGGCTACCTTTTTCAACCCGGTGTCAGCTTTTCATCGAATTCGGCAGGCCAGATAATCATGAGCATGACCCCGATGTCCCAAAACGAACCGCCTGTTTTTAAGACCGAGCCCGAACGCGCGCGACGATTTCTTCTGGCCACCTATCAAATGTTCTTCACTCGGCCTCTTCCACTAGAAACCCAGGAGGAAAGACTACGAGCGCAGAAGGTTTGGGTATTTGGAAATCGCAATCTGGGCCGTTACGATTCAGTCGCGCCTGAATTTTCTGTTCCGCTGAAGTCATATCTCACCCAACTCGAAAGCAAACTGTTTCCGGAAGGAAGAGGAGATCCCTTCGCGAACAACCGCAAACAAAGTGGCGAGCCGCGACAGACAGACAAAGAACTGTACGAGTCGCGCATCGCTGCGCTGGAGGAACGAGCTGAAAAGACTGCCGACCCTGCGGCCAAAAATCTGGCATACGTCGAAGCCGCGATCGCGACGAGCGCCGACGATTATCTACGAGCTAAGTCGATTGCTGAAAAGATAGCCGAGGAGACACTGAAGGCAGACGCAATTTCCTTCGTGGTTTACAGGGCAGCGTTGGGTTTTGTGCGAAAGCAGGAATTAGAGAAGGCCGGCGAACTGACAACTCAGATCACGAACAATGAACGTCGAGCACTGGTGAAGATTGCAATTGCACAGAGTCTTTTTAGTGTTCAAAACTCCAAAGAAGCCGATGCTGATGAGGTAAAGCTTAATCAGCAAAAAGGCTTTGATCTGCTGAACGAAGTTGAGCGTGAGCTACGAAAGGCAGAACCATCTCCTAACATTGCAAAAATTCTTCTTGCCAGAGTGACTCTGATAGCGAGACTAGACAGTAACCAGGGGCTTGTTGCGCTTGAGCAGTTGTTACAATCAATCAATAAACTGGATGGCTTCGATTTGAAAAACAGTTCGGCGCCTAAGTTAGGAATAAAGGGCTCGTGGAGATCGGAGAATCTTGCTGATGCTCCTCGGATTGGATTCAGTTTTCGTGGTGCTATTGAGCCCCTGATTTCAGCAGAGTTTGAGAACCTCGTAAATCTAGCGGACAATCTGAAGGTACGTGAGGTCCGCGGAATAGCACGATTGGAAATCGCGAGACTATTCCTGGAGAAAAAGTAGACAAGTTGCGAAGATTGTCGAGACCCGGAGCTTTGCGGCGGACTACCGTTGCGTGTCCAAGTTTTGATTAATCTGGCTGCTTACATGTCCTTATCTATCCCGTAGCCAACTACGCTATTTCTTGACCGCAAAGCGTCTCGTCTCGCTTTCAACGGTTCCCCCTTTACCATCCTCAGCTATGACCTTCCAGAAATACGCCTTGCCCGCCTCCAATTGGACGGTTCTCGACATGTTATTGCCGCGACAATAATAGACGACGAGGACAATCAGAATAACAATCACAATTGCCAGCAGGACCAATAGCCACCGATACTTTTTCTTTTTGATTAGAAGAATAATCACGATCACCAGGCAAATGACCAAAACTATCAGCAACAATGCGCAATTACTGAGGCCGCCCACCATTCCCATTTGCATCGGCAGGTCGACGCATTGCTTGAAAGTCTGTTTCTGCCCTGCGGGCCAAACGCAATGCATGTAGTTCAGGCTATTACCCTCCGCATCGGTAGCCCTCTCCCAATTAAAACTGACTGAAGCATCAACCCCAACCTTGTCAACCTCTGGGAAGAGCAGCTTGGGCGCGGATGGCTTTTTGTTGAGCTGGATCTTTTCTGCTTGCAAATAGTTTTCAGCAAATCCGATCTCACCCGTGGCCATCACATCCTGTTCGCAATCACCTCGCCGGCGGGCATCAACAACTCCAGCGCAACGTTGCTTTGCCACATCGAGCGTTAGTTGTTTTGCCGGCGGCCTTGCGGGTGGTCCAGCCGGACCACGTGGGAGGCGGCAAGTTTGCTGCGGTTCTTCGACGGGCCACGGTTTGAGCGTAAAGGTGCTGGTTGAAAGACCCGGTGCGTATTCGAACAGACTTGAGCTGTCGGTTACCCGCCATGCGTCCGCGAATTTGTCGTAAAGATCAACATACCGCTGATGCAGGTCGGTGGGCTGCTGACCAAGAAAACTCCCATCAGGTAACGCCGGAAGCCAATTGCCAGGAGCGATGGCTCCCATGACACCTTCGCTCGCTCGTGCATGACGCACATCGATGGTCAGATACCACACCTGGTAATCACTCCAAAAAGTGGGTGTAACCACGATGTCAGTGCCGCCCGGATATTCGATCTGGAAACCTCCCGGCGCAGTGGTTGGCAGAATTCTGCCGCCGGAGTCGAGTTGAAATCCACGATCACCTAACTTCTCCAGTGTTCTGCCATCGACCCGCAATTCGAAATTACTCGACTTACCACTGGGATTCGGTTGGTACGTGATCCGGTGCGGGCCTACACGAAAGGCGGCCGCAGTGTTAATGCTCACGCATGAAGAAAGGCCGGTATGATCGTTCGGACCCAGCGGTGCTACTGTCTCAACCGGAGTTTGACGAGCCTGAATTTCGATGTCTTCCCCGCGCAGCAGTACGAACTCGCCGGCACTCTGAAAGTCATAATGGGTCCCATCAATTGTGGTGAGGTGGGGATCACCCCAGGAGTTTACGCTGCCGCCTTCAATCCAGCGGCCAATCGTTTCTATATCCACCTGGCTAAGCTTGGGACCACCACAAGGCATCATTCCGAACGGGCCTATCCCGGTGTTCGTGCAGGCTTCGTTGTTACGGGTGATGAGTTGGAACAGAAAACTGTCGGTTCGAGTGGTAGTAAAAAGAGAATAACGCGCGGCATCGCCGTAGGGTCGATCCAGACGATTCCCAAGGGCCGGATCCTCGTTTTCCGAAAGATTCAAATAAGTGGCATCAAAGAACCTGTTGAATGGCGGATAGGCCAAACCACCATGACACTCGATGCAGCTCTTGTTGAAGATTCGTTGTACATCGGTGTATTTGGGCATCGCACCTGCACCGGTTGCGGGAGGCAGTGACCGGAATGAATCATTGACTGCGTCGCGCAAATCCGTGCAGTTAAATGGAGGCGATCCAGTCAAGGTCGGATATCGATCGCCGGCAGTGTTCAAGCTGGCTTCGAGTTCAGAAATAATCGTGGGGAAGTACCTGCCCAGGGGTGGCCCAAATATGTCTGCAAAGGTATAGGTACGCGACCGACCGCGAACGCCCATGGACCACTTATCCACTGAGACGCCCAGGGGCTCCAAAAAATAGCGCAAGAGCGCGACCCGTTCGGTGTTGAAGGAATAGTCTTCACGATCGACATAAAAGCCTCCGATTTCAGACGTGTCGGCTGATGGATTGTCAATCGGTCTACGAAATACGTCCTGCCGTATCCGCTCAACGGCAGTGGTCGTCCCTTGTTGCGTGCTGGCGCCATAACGCTGAATCAGTCCAATCTGATCATCTGCTGTCAAATCAAGATAGACATCGAGACTTCGATCGAGGTTGATCTTTTCTATATCCGCTTTGCGCCGAGGAATTGTTTGTGACCGCTCGCGGGTATTGGCAAAGACTTCATTGATTCCCATGCCACCATGTCGCGAACTGAAGAACGCGACGCCTCCAGTTAATCGCGGGGTGACGTCGTTAGCTCCTGAATCACGAGTGTAACAGCCCTGGGAGATTGCGAGCGCAATCGGACGGGCATCTAAAGGAATGCTACCGGTGGCGAAGCGATGATTCGCCAGTTCGTTTGCTATTCGCAGTTGGTTGAGGTTGCCGTCAGCGCCACCCAGCAGATCGAAAAATTGTACCGCCCGCCCTTCTTCAGACGTGGGCGTGCCGGAGTGGTGCAAAGTGACAAATGGCCCGCCGCGTATCACGTTTGTTCCGGTTCCTGAGCCCGGAACACCGTTGAAGCTGTAATTCGGTGAAACTGAAGGCTGTGGAGTCGGATCGGGTGAAGGCGAAGGTTCGATCAAAACAGGAGGCGAGCTGTCGAACCGGAAATTAATGTGCCCATCGTTTGGCCCGCCAATCGTGCGTGTGATTTCGTCTTTTGTCGGCACACCTGGAGGTTGAGGCTCCAATTGCTCAATGATCGCCCGGATGGCTGGAGTCGCCTCCCACGTCCAGGGGTTAAGGAGCGCCCGGAACGCGGCAGCTTCAACAGAACCGAAATAAATACGATCGCGATTGAACGGCATTGCACCGCCCCAACTATCGTAGGTGTCCCAGTTTGGTTTGTTCTTACTTTTCACCGTGCCAGCGGGAATACCGTCGGTGCCGGGAAAGCTTCCGCGAATCGGTGGCACAACGGTTCGGTCAACGAGATTGGGAACATTCCTTGTCGAATGACACCTGGGACACTTCGCATCGTCAATAGAGATGCTCCTGTGCCTTTCAGGAATCGTTACGATTGTAGTGCCGTCAGAAAGCGTCGCCCTCACTTCAGGGATAGTTCCCAGAATGATTTCATGAAAGCGGAAGTTTTTTTCTGTAGCATCCCATTGCATGTATTCAATCGCAAGCGGATGGGAGCCGGGATAAGAACTATGCGGTGTCATTCCCAGAGTAAAGACCGCCTGAGCGTTTTCACTTGAAAGGAGGATTCGCGGCGATTGAGCTGTGCCCGTCTGGAGACTTTCTGATCGCGACATCAAGATCCAGTTTTGCCTGAACGGCCTCGGTAAGGCGGCAACAAATTCTGCTGCTGAATCTACGTCCGGATGATCAGTCAGATATTTTCTTATTCCGTCCGAGCCGGTTGGTCCAGCAGGGGTGAAGTCAGTGATTGTCGTGATAGGCGTGATCGGATCAAATCTTGCCCTCACCGAGCGAGCTGAACTCATCGTCACTCTGCAGGGCGTGGTTAAACAATCACCCTCCCACCCGCCAAATGTTGATGACCCGTCAGGTGCGGCGGTGAGTTCGACAATATCAGTGCTTGCGTAACCTTCACGGCAATCGCCTCCGCAATTAATTCCGGGATGCCCAGTATCCGAGGTGATTGTGCCTCCACCCAATCCGGTTCTTAATACCTTTAGTTCCGGATCGCCGACCGGCTGAGCAGACGGTCTCTGTGCAGCCATGAAGACTGCGAGGCCTGCAATTAGAATGCAAACCAACGGTTTCCAGGTGGATCGACAAAAGGAAATAGCTTCGAGTGCTGTAGAAGAGCGAGGAGAAGTGTTCATGAGGACCTCTTCCTCCTACGGTGGTACGTAGGATTAATCCGTTAGATGAAGAACCAGCGAGGTGGCGGTACGGATGCCCAGGGCTCGAGGACGACTAATAAAAGATGCGCAATTGTTAGCACCAGTGGTAGGGCCTGTCAATAGTGAGGTTCACCAGGTATTAATTTACCCATAGCATTTCATTGACTTCATGGCTGATTCGGTCATAAGCTACACGCGCTTTCTCTCGGCTATCTCAGACAGTTTAGGCACCTCTTAACTCTCTTCAAAGGAGACTCCTCATGCGCTTCCCCCGGCGATTCACATTCTGTCTGGCAGTCCTTTGCCTCGTAGGTTTTTCATTCACCGACGCGTGATGAAAGCGCGTTCTAAAGCCGTCGCAGACGTTGGCATTGTCTCAATCCTGCGCCTGCCATCGCGCTCGGGAAACTGCGCCGGCGCTATCATGCCAACCTGGTTCGGTACCTCTATGAGGCGGAGTCTTAATGAACCATTTCGCAGACAAGAATGCAGAGTTGAATTTTGGAACGCGCAAAGTACGCAAGCGGCGATTCCTGAGGTAAGCAATGCGCAAAGATCTCATTCAGCCTCTAATTCTTAACCAACACCGCGATCATTGTTTACCACTGCTGCTCCGCTAGTGGCGAACAGCGCTCGGCGGCTGAAGCAATGACTCCACGGTTTGCACCACCGGATCTTCGGTCTTCGGTGGAACCGGCCTTCCTTGAGACACAACGCTAGACGTGGCCGCGACCATGAAAGAAGAAATCACAAGCACCAGACGCGGTGACAGTTGGGAGATGAGACCTCTGCTTAAGAGCTGGTGGCCGAGTTGAGCCTAGATATCGGGATGAACATACCAATTTGCGTCAGAAGAATTTCCGAATCCCTTCGCGGATTCTAATCTGGATCATTCGCGAGTTCTCTGACGCGTTCGTGCAAGCTCTGCAGTTTATCAAGCTTCTTCTCGTTATCGCGGGCCCACGATTTCATCAAAGACAGTTTGTGGTCGCGACCAGTGAAGGAGCCTGACGGGTTCTCGATGTATTGTGCATATAGATCCGAGTTACCCGTGATAATGAGAAATGCAGCAAATAGTTCCCGAGAGTTGCGACTCTTAATCCTCTCCGTGATAAAAGGAATTGCGTACACTCCGAATCGTCTGACCTGAGCGATCTTTTTAGGATCGACGCGCTGAGCGGATACGTCTTCGTTGTCGGGGTAAAAGGCTTCCAAAACCGCGGTCGCATTTGAATATTTCTGCGAATCCCAGTCAAGGATGAGCTGATCCCTAAATCTCGGGGACGCGTCGTAAAAATTTTCCGCTCCACTTTGATAATACAGATTGATACCGGACACGGCGTTTAGCAAATACACCAAACGGTAGAGGCGCATCGGATCTGTTTCAGTTCTCAGATGCTTAACGAGAAATGGCGTCAGGTTTGGTCCGAACGAAAGAAGTGCTCCGGTCGCCTTTCGCATTTGATCGGGCCCAATGTCAGTCCGCACCCAAAACGGTTCACCTAAATTTGGATTAGAATCGATAGCGTCAGACCATTTCTGGTATGCCTCCTCATAGGCGGAGTCAGAATTCTGTGGCGACTGGGTGGAATTCATGGCTAACCCGAGAAGCGACACGGAGAGTAGCCCAATGCCGACGAGCAGATACCTCATGATTCAATTACCTCCTACAATATTTGAATAAGCGCCGCCCTCAAGTTGCGTTAAAGTGTGGGCCATCCTCATTAGGCTGCCTAATTTGCTCGAAGCCGGGCAGTCATTGCCCTGGCCGCCGCCCTTTCTCGCAACGTGTACAACGTCTGCGGTACTTGGCCCGTAGTATGCAATATTGTGTTTACCCTTGGATGCGTAGAAGGCAGTTACTTCTGAGACGCTTAGGTTCCCGTCACCGTTGGCATCGGCCTCGAGCCATATCCAATGGCCTGTGTCGCCCAAAGTCCAAGCCATGCAGTTATAGGTAGTAGTCGCTGCTGCGAGTTTGCACGTTTGCGTCCTCACCAGACTTGGCCACAGGGAACTGTTCTGGGTCCATTCGGAATCGCTCAAGGGGGTGGAGCAGCCACAACCTGGTGTGTGTGCGACGGCATAATCAGTTGTACTCCCGAGGCTGATCGGCGCAGTGCGTCGGTGAATCTCTTGGAACCCAGGACTGAGCCAATCATAATAAAAGGGGTACTCGAAGGTCGGATTTTCAACGGAAGTAAAGTTGTAGTCATCGTAGTAGTAGAGGGCATAGGGCCATTCATAATCGTAGTCCCACATATCGGCGATGGGCTTATGAAAACCTCTTGCGGTATAGGTAGTATCAGGCGTGGTCCCGGTATAGAATAACTCCACAGAGGCGACTCCATTCCACGGGTCCTGGTCAGATCCTTGAGCGACTACGGAAGAGTTGCCATCCCGAATCGTCAATGACACATAGGCATCATATTCGCCAATCAGAGTCTCATCCATGTCGGTTTCGGAATAAGCATCCAGCGTGTCGGTGGCGGCAAAGTAATCAATTTCTGTATAGCCTGTGACTCCCTGTGCTCTCGTTTCTACCGCCACGCCAAGGCAGCAAAGAAGAACCAGCAGCGTTGAAAGAGTTATCGGCGTTTTCATTCTCATCGTCCAGCTCCTTGCTCTTGAGGACTTGGCCCTCAACTACCAACTTGCGCGGCTATTCAGTGCATTTCAACATTGGGCGCAATCTTGGTCTTCACAAATTTATTGAAGCGCGCGAACTCGGCATCGCCCAATCTAAGGCGTAAGCGGTCCATTGCACGCAGGACACTGGCATCGTGTTCTTCTGAAAGTTTCCTCAGCTCCGGCGGAGGGGGAGCAGGATGCTGGCCATGCGGGACTTGGCCGTTCGGGTATTGTGCTTTGTAAGCAACGATCAGCGGCTTTGCCCGCGCCGCAATCAATTGCTCTTCTTGCTCCAATTCAGAGGCCACCTCTTCAAGCGCGCGACTCTGTTCCGGAGTTAAAGTCGCCTTCCGCATGAAATGAGTCTTGAACTGGGTGGCGTCCTTGCCTTCCTTTTCTACGTCTTCGGCTTTTCTCTTAAGCGCCATGACGTGATGAAAGAGATGCTTGTACATCACTTGGTCGGGGACATCGGCAGCTTGCTGTTTTGAGGTCTGAACCAACGGATGTGGGCGCCATGTAGCAGCTAGCGCGCACACAGCCAAAGGAAGAACGCCAAGAATAGTCAGCACTCGTTTCTTTTTCATTTGTCCTCCCAGGAAAGCAGGTGACAGATTTGGAATCGAAGGATTCTTCGCTGGTTGGCTTCGGTTTGGCTTTGACAATCCCGATAAAGCAAGCCAGTGGAGAACCGAGTCGGCTAATTGCAACGAACGATAAAAGCAGCGGGGCAGAGGAGAAACGAACACGACTCTAAACCTTTCTTGGAATGAACGGTGATCTTCGCCATGCAATTCTGTTGCGATTCGTCTTGCGAGGCATATCTCGGACTATGCATGAAGAAGAGCTTTCTTCGCGTACAGAGGATCAATTCCCGAGGCGCGCACTAAAAAGGATGCAGAACAAGCGGAAAGCAAGATCAAGCAGGACGTCTTCGAAGGAAGGTTCGGCAAGAGAGATACGGGGACGATGACGCTGACGAGTTTTATCGATGAGATTTACATGCCGTGGGCCAAGTCGAACAAAACCTCATGGCTA
>JBKPPU010000071.1:0-3943 GCA_046733695.1 Acidobacteriota bacterium | reverse complement strand
GATCTTTGCGTATAATCCCAATGCCCGGCCAAACCAATTCATTGACGGGTTTCCGTTCTTCTTTAACGAAAAAAAGAAAGTTATTCGCTTTAGTGTCGGGCGAACCTTCTGATCGCCTGAGCCAACCATTGGTGGCTGGATGAACAACTAAGAGGTTTATCCAACTGCCTCAACGTAAGGAGTACTACAAGAAAGTTATGAAGATAGCTCGTTTTATCGCTGCGGTTGCCATGCTGACGGCGACTGTAATTTGCGTGTCAGCACAAACTAAACCAGCGGCGACACCCGCTGCCCCGCCGGCAGCCGCTCCACAAACAGTGGCGGTTCCGGACAGCAAAATGGCAATGATTTATTCGGATGCCTTCCTGGATCCGAAGACTGGCATCGCCAGATTCAGTAGTCTGCTGGGCACACTCAATCGTGAGTTCCAGCCGCGACAGGCCGAGTTGCAGGGTCTGCAAACCAGAGCCCAAACTCTTGCAAAAGAGATTGACGACACTCAGGCGGTCGCCGATCCCAATGCCCTGCGAACCAAACGAGAACAACTGGCACAGTTGCAGACTGAGCTCAAGCGTAAAAGTGAGGACGCCGAAGCCGCTTACGGAAAGCGACGCGGGGACATTTTTGGTCCGCTGCAGCAGGATATCGGCAAGGCCCTTGAAGCATTCGCAAAAGCTCGTGGTATCACGGTGATTGTTGATGGTAGCCAGGTGCCGGTCGTCTATGCAGCGGACAGCATCGACATCACTCGCGCGTTCATCAACGATTTCAACAGTAAGAACCCGGCAACGGCGTCAGTGCCGCAGCCATAATTAGTGCCGATTGCCAATTGCCAGTTTCCGATTTCTCAAACCCGTAGGGCTTCATCAAATTGGCAATCGGCAATTGGCAATCGCAAATATCATGACTCGACATTATTTGCTTTCACTCTTGATTGTTGTGGCGGTCGCCATTTCGGTGAGCGCACAACAGCAACGGCCGGCGGGAGCCCCCGCTGCTCAGCCGACCCCGACGCCCGCCGCTCCCCCAGCTACTGTCGCCTTGCCGGTGAGCAAGATGGCGGTCATTAACTCGGATTATTTTCTGGATCAAAAGAACGGGATCGCCAAGTTCAATTCTGCGGTTACCAGACTAAACGGCGAGTTTCAGAAGGTTAAGGACGAGATCGCGGCTATGGACACCAGAGGCGCAGCGCTCGAATCTGAAATCAACAAGCTGCGTGACGCGCCGGAAGGAACCCCTATCGATCAAAAGTCGCTCCAGGCGAAGATTGATCAGTTGGAACAGTTGAAGAAAGATATTCAGCGTAAACGCGAGGACGCGCAGGCCGCATACAATCGTCGCCGGACGGACATCTTTACGCCGTTGCAGGATGAAATCGGCAAAGCCCTCGAAGCATTTGCCAAGGCGCGTGGCATCACTGTGATCATCGACGCCGCGCAAGTGCCATTGCTCTTTGCTGATGAGAAGATCGACATCACGCGCGCCTTTATCGCAGATTTCAACAGCAAGAATCCTGTTACCGCAGCGTCAACAACCACGCCACCCGAATAATCATTGCCGATTGCCAATTGCCGATTGCCGATTCTGTAAACAATTGGCATTTGGCAATTGACAATTGGCAATTAGTTTATGGAAACAGTCCTCGATTCACTGGCGATTCAAAAGCTCCTGCCGCACCGCTACCCTTTTCTCCTCGTCGATCGCATCGTGGAGCTCGTGCCTCGCGAACGAATAGTAGGAATAAAGCAGGTAAGTATTAATGAACCGTTCTTTCAGGGCCACTTTCCCGGCGCGCCGGTGATGCCGGGCGTGCTGGTGGTCGAGGCTCTGGCGCAGGTCGGTGCGGTGCTGGCCCTGCGCGAGATCGAAGATCGGGATCAAAAACTGGTTTTATTCACCGGCATCAAGGAAGCGCGTTTTCGTCGACCGGTTGTTCCCGGCGATACTTTGGTTCTGGAGGTTACGGCACTACGCATCGGCTCGCGCGTGCAACGTATGCGCGGCGAAGCCAAAGTGGATGGTCAACTCGCTGCCGATGCCGAGATCATGAGTATCGTCGCCCCAAGAGAATAGGTCGTATTGGTCCTGTAGGACCTATTGTTTTTATGTCCGCTGCCACTCACCCGACTACGATTCATCCGACTGCGGTTGTGAGCCCGGGCGCCCGAATTGGCTACGACTGCTTCATTGGACCATACTGCATCGTCGGCGATGAAGTTGAGCTTGGCGACGGTGTCAGACTCGAATCTCATTGCGTCGTCGACGGTCACACAACAATCGGCGCTGCCACCCAGGTATTTCCCTTCGTCTCAATCGGCCTTGCTTCACAGGATCTGAAGTACAAAGGCGAACCCTCTGAAACACGGATCGGCGCGCGCAACAAGATACGTGAATTCGTAACGATCCACAGAGGCACTGCCGGCGGCGGCATGCTTACCAGAATCGGCGACGACTGCCTGATTATGGCCCAGGCACACGTCGCGCACGATTGCCTGATTGGCGACGGCGTCATCATGGCAAACGCAGCCACGCTTGCCGGACACGTTGTGGTCGACGATCGCGCCAACATCGGTGCGTATTCCGGTGTGCATCAATTCTGCCGCATCGGCAAAGAAGCGTACGTTGGCGGCTACTCGGTCGTCGTTAAAGACGCGCTTCCTTTTGCTCTGACTGTCGGCAATCATGCGAAGTGCTACGGATTGAACATCACCGGGATGAAACGCCGCGGCTATTCTCGTACGTCCATCGACTCGCTGCATCACGCTTTTCACCTGCTACTTTCCGCTAAACTGAACACCACTCAGGCAGTCGCGGCGATAAAGGAAGAAATCAAAGACTCTGCTGAAGTCTTAGACCTTTTGCATTTCATCGAGAGCTCCAATCGCGGCGTCACCAAATGAAGTTCGGGCTGATCGCTGGTAACGGGAAATTTCCCTTCATGGTTGTGGAAGGCGCCCGTGAGGCGGGTGTGCCTCTAGTCGTAGCTGCCATTCGTGAAGAGACGGATCCCGAGATGGACCAGCGCGCCGAGCGAGTCAAGTGGGTGGGCATCGGCCAGCTGGGGCGGATGATTCGTTTCTTCAAGGAAGAGGGGGTCGAGAAGGCCATCATGGCCGGACAGGTGAAGCACATTCAGATCTTCAGTCGCGCAGTTCCGGATGCGCGCATGCTGAAAGTGCTTTTGAAACTACCGCGGCGAAACACTGACTCACTGATTGGAGCGATCGCGTCGGAACTGCAGAGCGAGGGAATCGAGCTGGTCGATTCGACGTGCTTTCTGCAGGACTCCTTACCTCGGAGCGGTACGCTCACGCGTCGTGAACCCTCGAAGCAGGAACGCGAAGATATTGAATACGGTCTGGAGATCGCGCGCGAGATTGCGCGATTGGATCTTGGTCAGACGATCCTCGTTCGTGGCAAGGCTTGTGTGGCGATCGAGGCAATGGAAGGCACTGACGAGACGATCCTGCGTGCAGGCCGGCTGGCAAAAGGAAGGCTGACCGTTGTTAAAGTGGCGAAGCCTAATCAGGATATGAGATTTGATGTGCCGGTGGTTGGGGTGCCCACGATTGAAGCGATGGTCGAAGCCGGTGCGACCTGTCTCTGCATTACCGCCGGCAAGACCCTCATGTTCGATCGCGATCAAATGATCCGCGCCGCCGAGAAGAATAAGATTTCAGTTGTAGCCACAGATAAAAACGGATAAAAACCACGGATTTGATCCGCGCTTTTTATCCGTCTAAATCTGTGGCTCAATTGGCCGGTGAAACAGCGGTGGCCGTCTGGTCAGCCTTGGGATCGTACGGAGTGGCCAGGTATTTCTTCGCGACTGCCTGTGCGTTGTCGTAATCGATTCCCGACTGCACGGCCTTCTGATACTCCGATACCTGTCTCTTATACACATCTGACGCTGCCGACGATGAGTACAACGTGTAGATGT
>JBKPPU010000070.1:0-15394 GCA_046733695.1 Acidobacteriota bacterium | reverse complement strand
GGCTTTCACCAAAGATGGAAGCCGCCTTGTTGGTCAGGTTGCCAAACGGCAGGCGGTAACGAACCCCGAAAATACCGTCTATTCGATTAAGCGATTTATGGGACGTCGCTATAACGAAGTTGGTGAAGAAATCAAACAGGTCCCCTACAAGGTTCAAGGCGCTGGTAGCGGCGATGTGCGTATTGCAGCGGGCGGCAAGGAATGGAGCCCACCGGAGATCTCCGCGATCATTCTGCAGAAGATGAAGCAGTCAGCGGAAGACTATCTCGGCCAGAAAGTTGAAAAGGCCGTCATCACAGTTCCCGCGTACTTCAACGACTCGCAGCGTCAGGCAACAAAAGACGCAGGCAAGATTGCCGGTCTCGAAGTGATGCGTATCGTCAACGAGCCGACGGCGGCAGCGCTCGCCTACGGTCTCGACAAAAAGAAAGACGAGACGATTGCGGTATTCGACTTCGGCGGCGGCACGTTTGACGTCTCGATCCTCGAAGTCGGCGAAGGCGTTGTCGAAGTGAAGTCGACAAACGGCGACACGCACCTCGGTGGCGACGACATCGACGAGCGTCTGATCGAGTGGATCATCGAAGAGTTCAAGAAGGATCAGGGTATCGACCTCTCGAACGACAAGATGGCGTTGCAGCGTTTGAAAGAGGCTGCTGAGAAAGCAAAGATCGAGTTGTCGAGCACGATGGAAACGGAAGTCAACCTGCCGTTCGTTACCGCGGATCAGTCAGGTCCAAAGCACCTGGCGATGAAACTCACGCGTGCACGTTTCGAGCAGCTGGTTGACCCAATCCTGTCGCGACTCAGAAGCCCGGTGGAAACAGCATTGAAAGATGCCGGCCTCGATGCGAAGAAGATCGATGAGGTCGTGCTGGTTGGCGGTTCGACTCGTATTCCGAAGGTTCAGGAGATCGTCAAGGAGATGTTTGGCAAGGAGCCGAACAAGAGTGTTAACCCTGACGAAGTCGTAGCGATCGGCGCAGCCGTTCAGGCCGGTGTTCTTTCCGGTGAGAAGACTGACATCCTGTTGCTTGACGTGACGCCGCTGAGTCTCGGTATCGAAACGCTCGGTGGAGTGTTCACCAAGTTAATTGAAAGAAACACGACGATCCCGACGCGCAAGTCGGAGATCTTCTCGACTGCTTCTGACAATCAGACGTCGGTGGAAGTTCACGTACTCCAGGGCGAGAGGCCGATGGCTTCAGACAATCGCACCCTCGGCAAGTTTCATCTGGTTGGAATTCCGCCGGCACCGCGTGGTATGCCGCAGGTGGAAGTCACGTTTGACCTCGACGCGAACGGCATCGTGAACGTTTCCGCGAAAGACATGGGAACGGGTCGCGAGCAGAAGATCACGATCACGGCGTCATCCGGTCTTTCAAAAGACGAGATCGACAAGATGATGCGCGACGCGGAGTCGCATTCTGCTGACGATGCTCGCAAGCGCGAAGAGATCGAGGCTCGCAACCGTCTCGATGGACTCGTCTATCAGATGGAGAAGACGCTTGCCGACAATCGCGAGAAAGTCGGTGCAGTGGCTGCTGACGTTGAGTCTGCAATTGCTGAGGCGAAGAAAGCATTGGCTGAAGGCGGAGTTGAAAAACTGAACGACGCTTTCAATCAACTGCAGAGCGCATCTCATAAACTTGCTGAAGCGCTTTATCAGCAGGCACCTTCGCCGGGCGCTGAAACCGGCGGCAGCGATCAGGCGTCAGCGGCAGGTGCATCGTCGTCAGGTGGTGGCACCGACGACAATGTCATCGATGCTGAATACGTGGACGTTGATGAGAACAAGTAGTATTTCCAATTGTCGATTGCCGATTGCAATTGAGGAGGCGGAGAAGAAAGAAATCGCTCCGCCTTTTCTTCAAATCGGCAATTGGCAATCGGCAATAGATTAGATGGCTAACAAGCAAGACTATTACGAAATACTCGGCATCAAGCGCGATGCAAAGCCGGAGGAAATCAAGAAGGCTTACCGGCGTTTGGCGCGCAAGTATCACCCTGACGTAAATCCGGGTGACAAAGCTGCCGAGGAACGCTTCAAACTGATGTCGGAAGCGCACGATGTGCTTTCCGATCCGAAGAAGAGAAGCGTTTACGATCGCTTCGGTCAGTATTCTGAAAACCTTGCGGATGCGGCCGCGCGTGGCGCTGGCCCAACCGGCGGCGGCCGTACCGCGCCGGGTTTTGATTTCACAGGGTTTGACTGGGGCGGCGCTTCCACTTCGTCAGGCGGTGCCGGCAGCAGTTTTCGCGACATCTTTGCCGACTTGTTTGGTGGTGGAGCGGCAAAGGAAAAAGAGCCGCCGCGACCTCAGCCGCAAAGAGGCGCAGACATCGAGATGCCATTGAGCCTCTCGTTTGAAGAAGCGATCAAAGGTTTGACGACAAACATCACAGTCAATCGGTCCGAGCAGTGTTCGCGGTGCAATGGCGCGGGTGACATTGGTGGACCAGTGGTTGTTTGTTCGACGTGCAAAGGCAGCGGACAGGTACAACGAGCGGGCGGCCGGTTGAGATTTGCGCAGGAGTGTCCGGATTGTGGTGGTAGTGGACGACGACGCACGCCTTGTTCGCTCTGTCACGGTAAAGGCACAACACCGAAAACGGAAACCGTCAAAGTTCGCATTCCGGCAGGCGTCGAAACCGGCTCGCGAGTGAGGATACCAGGCAAAGGTGACGGTGGTCGCATGGGTGCGCCTGCGGGTGATTTGCACATCATCACCAACGTTGGTCAGCACAAATACTTTACGCGCAAAGGCGACAACATCTACGTGACGGTGCCCATCACCGTTCCGGAAGCGGCGCTGGGTGCAAAGATTGAAGTACCGACTGTCGATGGTAAGACGCAGTTACGCATTCCACCGGGTACGCAATCGGGACAGAAGTTTCGTTTGCGAGACCGTGGTGCGCCGTCGTTGCGCAATCCCGGTGCGAAGGGGCATCAGTTTGTCGAAGTGCAGGTGACGTTGCCGAAAGTAGTTTCGGAAGAGACGAAAGAATTGTTGCGTGAGTATGCGAAGCTGAATGCGACAAATCCGCGAGTTGAGATGGGGTTGGAGTGAGCAGAAAGCCGAGAACATACACGATCAGCGCGGTTGCGGATCAGTATGGGATCCATCCGCAGACGCTCCGGCTTTACGAACGCGAAGGCCTGTTGAAGCCCTCGCGCTCGGAAGGTAATACGCGACTCTACACCGATCCCGATCTCGAGCGATTGGAACTGATTCTATCCTTGACTCGCGACCTGGGCGTGAATCTCGCGGGTGTCGAGATCATTCTCAACATGCGTGAAAAGATGGACGCGATGCAGCAGGAGTTTGAGCGTTTCTTCCAGTACCTGCAGTCGCACGCTGAAGAGCTCACCAATTTCGAAGCGGCGCCCGAGGGAAGCGATGCGCTTGTGCCGATGACACGCGCTGCCGCGTTGCGACGCCGATCCCGATCATAAGTTAGACAGGATGGACAGGATTTGATCAGGATTTACATGTAAATCTCGGTCAAATCCTGTCAATCCTGTGCTAAAGTCCCGCCGTCAGTAAAACCTCACTAAGGAGTTAGAAATATGACCTCACGTCTCACGCTTCTCACTATCTTTCTATTCACTTTCAACCTTCACAACATTCACGCACAAGATCTCGACACGGTAACCATTGCGGGCCGCGTCATGGACCAGAGTGGCGCCGTGATTCCGGGCGCCGAGATCCGGGCAAAGCTGATCAGGACAGGTCTGACGCGCACGACAATGTCAGACGTTCAGGGCCGTTATCGTCTGATCCAACTCGAACCAGGAAGTTACACGATTCGCATTTCAGTTCCCGGTTTCGCATCGCAGGAGATTACCGGCATCACGACTGTTTCGGGACAGAGTGTGCAGTTCGATGTGACACTGCTTCCTTCGGACGTCGTAGTTGAGCCGATCGTTATCAGTGAGGCGGACGCGCCGATTATCGACACGAAGCGGACGGTCGTCGGATCCACACTCACCGCTCGCGAAACGGAGCTGTTGCCAATCAACACGCGCTCGGTTCTCGATCTTTTGTTCACTCTTCCGGGTGTCACTGAAGAACCACTTTCCACACGCGATCTCGCCGAAGATCGCAACGCGAATTACGCGAGCACGCCTGAAGAAGCCGGCACCTTCTCACTCGCGGGCGCTCCGGCCTACTCGAACAATCTCACGATCGACGGTCTCGACAACAACGACGATCGCAGCGCTCGCGAGCGTTTTCAACCATCGCTCGAAGCTGTTGCAGAAGTGCAGGTGATCACAAATCAGTTTTCAGCCGAGTACGGGCGAGCGTCTGGAGGCCGCGTGAACCTGCGCACCCGCAGCGGTTCAAATGAGTTTCATGGGCGAGCGTTCTACTACTTCCGCGACGAGGCGCTCGACGCAAATACCTTCAGAAACAATTCACTCGGCTTACCGCGCTTGCCGTTGCAGGAGCACGTCCTGGGGTTCACCTTTGGTGGACCAGTGAAGGGCTTGAAGGAAACTGTTTTCTTTACGTCTTACGAACTAGACAAAGTTCTGGATAGCGCATTGATCGACACTTTGGTACCGGTCCAGCAAAGCACGTTGTTCTCGCTTCCTGCACCGACGCGTCTTGACCGCGTGCGCCTTGAAGATGCCAATGCACCGGCACTGTCGACAGAAGTCGCACAATTCGTCTCATCGATCAGCACGCCAACTAAGAACACAAGCATGACGGCTCGCGTCGATCGTCAATTTGGTCCAATGCACACGGCGGCGTTTGTGTATCAGGCGGGTCGGTTCATCAACCTGAGACAGTTTGGTGGCGGCAATCGTCTGGCTACGGCCTTTCAGGGACGAAGACGCAACTCAGACGCGATCTCTTACTCCGACACGCTTGTGTTCTCCGAGAAGCTCGTGAACCAGTTGCGATTTCAGTATTCGCGTCTCGCGCCCGCTTTCAAAACAAGCGCCGGCGACGCGCCGGTCGTACTCATGGCGCTCAACGATCCCCTGCTCGCAGGTGATCCAGAAAGACGCACGGGAACTTTGGTGGCCGGATCGTCGACAGCCGGCGGCAGCGACAGACGCGAAGAACGTTGGCAAGTGCAGGACGTGCTTTCGCTCGTGAACGGAAATCACTCGCTGAAGTTTGGAGTCGATTTCCATCACGTGCGCTCGTCGTTCATCGACCTCGCGGATGTCAGCGGCACTTACAACTTTGCGAGCGCGGGTGACTTTCTAGCGGGCCTGCCCAGTCGCTTCCGGCAAAACTTCCAGAGCTCATCCACGCAGCGGAATCGCTACAGGGGAGTTTTTGTGCAGGACGAGTGGCAGATCTTGCCGCAGGTTCTGTTGAGTTACGGACTGCGGTACGAGTACGAAAGCATTCTTCGCGATCTGAACAACTTTGGACCACGCTTTTCACTCGCGTACAACCCGTTTGAGTCCGGCAAGCTTGTGCTTCGACTCGGCGGTGGGATTTTCTTCAATCGGCCATTGCTGCGTACGATCGATGATTTCACGCTCGGCAAGCAGCAGCTCTTCTTCGATACGAACCTGCTGCGAGATCCGCTGACCGGGAAGCTCATGACTGCCGATCAGCGACGTGCATTCATTGCCGAGCACCTTCGCTTCCCGCGGAAGTTGAGCGGCGACTCGATGTTGGTGCGTGAGTTTGGCGTGCTGAATACGGACTTTTCGCGTCGACTCGATCCGGCGCTGCGAATTCCTGAAAGCTACCAGCTCAATGCCGGTGTCGAGCGCGATCTCGGCCGCGGTTTTTCTGCCGAGGCAAACTTCACTTTCACACGTGGAATACATCTATGGCGTGAATTCAATGCGAACGCGCCCGTGTTGCCCGCGGGCTATCGCAACTTCACTGAATTTCTTGCGTCACGAGACTTCGCGAACTTCACGCGAGAACTCTATAGCGCTTCGACGGCCGGCGAGTTGGTTCGATTTGCTTTCGGGAATTCCAACACAGTGAGTCGCGTTGTGGAGTTTGGTGTTCCGGTTTCGGTGATGAATCTGAACAGTCCGTCGTCGACGACGATGCTGGAAGTCGCGCTCGCTGCTGTCAACAAGTTCCGCCCGGATCCCTTGCGTGGTGAGCTCGAGCAACTGATTTCGGCGGGCAACAGTTTCTATCGCGGAATGACCATCGAACTGCGGAAGCGCTTTGGTTCCGGGTTTACGTTTCGGGCAGGCTACACACTTTCGAGCCTGGTTGACGATGGAGTGGTTAACACTTCGGATGCGCTTGTAGTAGGAGATTTTCGTGCTGAACGGACGCGCAGTCTGCTCGACCGGCGGCATCGGTTTGTGTTTTCAGGAACGTTCGACGTGCGCGTGTTTCAGTTGTCGCCAATCTTCCGCCTGGCTTCAGGGGCGCCGTTCAACATCTCGCTCGGTGGTATGGACCGCAACCTCGATGATGTCTCGAATGATCGGCCGAATTCGGACCTGAGCCTTCCCCCCATTGGCCAGGTGGGGAATCTACCGCGAAACTTTGGACGAGGGCCGAAGCTATTCGTGTTCGACCTGAATGTGACGCGCCAAGTTCGGGTGGGGCCGATTGTTCTGAGACCGTCGCTTGAGTTCGATAATGTTTTGAATAAGACGGAGTTTAGTTTTGGATCTGAGTTCATCAATGGATCAGACATGGTTCCGAAACGCACGATGCGACCCAGGCAGATCAGAATCGGACTACGAATTAGCCACGGATGAAAACGGATCTAAAGCACGGATTGATCACGGATCGGATTCTGGCTGTCTTTTACGACGTGTACAACGAGTTGGGATACGGGTTCCTGGAGTCCGTGTATCACCGAGCGTTCGTTCTAGCTCTTAAATCGGTCGGATTGAACGTGTCTAGTAAGGTAAAGATCCCGGTCTGGTTTAGGGGCACCAGAGTCGGTCGCTTTGAGGCGGATGTACTGGTCGAGAACTGCGTGCTGCTGGAACTTAAAGCAGCACGTACTCTCGATTCGGCACACCGAGCGCAACTTTTGAATTATTTAAGAGCTACGGAGATTGAGGTGGGGCTATTACTGAATTTCGGCGAAAAGCCTGAGTTCAAGAGATTAATCTTCGACAACCTCAAAAAACAAACCCGCAATCCGTAAAAAGATCCGTGTTTATCTGTGGCTCCGAATGCGCGCCCGTGAGCGCTCGATTCGTCGTTTCATCCATCTGTTCATTTTCTTTACCTACCTATTCTTCTGATAAGGGGCCGTACGATTAAGTTGCCCTGCAGGTTGCATGCCCTCACCTGTAACGCGCTTTTTTCACCAAAAAAGGACCATTCGTCGCACGATTTGGTAAACTTCTACACGATGCCAGCCACGGACTCACAAACCGAGCACATCAGCGAGATCGAAGCAGCTTTGCTCGATGCCGAGCTCTTCATGAAGTATCAGGCGCCCGACAAGGCGATTAAACGCCTTCGGACTGCCCTGGAAATGAACAGTCGTTCCATCAAATTGAGAGAACGGCTCCGTGAGATCTGCGGGATTCACAAGCAAACAGAAGAGGCTGCCCGCCAATGTCTGGCCCTCGCAAGCATCTACATCGAACGAGAAGACTTTGACACCGCCCACGATCGTCTGCTTGAAGCAAAACAACTCGATGGTCGGATAAACATTGCAGCGGGCCTCGAAGCGATTCGACGTGCGCGTCGCCCCGATCTCAAGCCGACACCCGCTCCCGAAGCCCACTTCGAACGCAAACACTTCACTCTCGCCGGAGATCTCAGCGCGATCAGCGTCTTTGACGCGATTCAGGTAATCGAGAATGCGAGGTTGAACGGCGTTTTAACTCTCAGTAACGAAAAACTCGAGGGCCAAGTCAAATTCAACGACGGTCGCATCGTGGATGCAGTGTGTGGCGGAGATATCGGTGATCTTGGCTTTCAGCGGGTAGTTGAGATCACAAGCGGAACGTTTGAATTCCAAAAGACCGAAGAGCAATTTCCAGCGCGAATCCAGGCACTCAGCAACACCAATCTCATCCTTGACACTTTACGGATGCTGGACGAACGCAAGCAATAACCGTCATCAATCAATCAGGACGCGCGTATTCAGCGCTTCAGCCTTTTCAATCGCGGTGAGCAGACGCAGAAACTGGTTGTAGTTTCGGCTGCGCGTAGTCAGACGAGCAACTTCCGACTGGCTCAGCTCGCTGCGCAATATCAGATCGAGAAAATCGTAGTAGTCAGCGGCAGCTTCGAAGGGAAATTCTCGAGTGTAGGTCGTGGTCTCACTGTCTTCGGATCTGAATCCCGCCAGCAGATCGAAGATGTTGTCGGTTGTGATTCGAGCCGCCTCGCGAGTAAGTACAATGGGCACGCGCAGTTCAAAGAATCGTAATCCGTCGTCCGTAACCACGCGACGCAGTTCTTTCGTCGCTTCACCATCAAACGGCGATTCCGGATCGATCAGAATGCGAAGCAGCCGGGGTTGATCTTCCTTGTCGAGCGTGTCGAGCGAGAGTTGGACGCGATCGGCGAGAAACTTTTCAAACTGCGCTTCAATCGGATAATTGATGCGCCCGAGACAGCCCACCGACTCCCCATCGCCGGCCATTTCCAACGGCAAACACGCCGGGCATTGCGGGCAAATGCTGGTGGCTTCCTGCATGCGCTCGATTTCCGGGCTGGCGTTTTCCACCCACTCTAACTTATCGATCGATGGCGCGCTTGCGTCACCGGTGGTGAGCTTGGCGTGCAAACTGCTCAGACGCCCCCACTCGCGCAAGTGGCGCTCGGAATAATTGGCGCGAAGGGGGCAGGCGTATTGCAGTGCGAATTCCAACGACATGGCCGGAAGTATAGGTCATATAAGACCGATAGGTCATATAGGTCCTATACTGCTTTGTGATAAGCTTTCGGCACCGCGCAGAAAGGTCTAGCCAATGGCAGTTAGTCAGGAACTCTTGGAAATACTCGCGTGTCCGGCTTGCAAAGCGGACGTTGAGCTGAAGCCCGATGGGAGCGCGCTGAAGTGCGTCGAGTGTAAACGCGTTTATCCCATCCGCGACGACATCCCGGTCATGCTAATCGACGAGGCGACCATCGAAGAGTGAGGCGATGAACAGCCTGCGCGACATTGTTGAGCTTTCTCCTCAGCTACGCGTCATCGAAACACAGGCAATGTACGGATTGCAGGGTCAGGACGCAGCCCAGCCGCTGGCGCCGCCGCGTTGGGATTGGAGCGACGTGCGCAAGGTGTTGGTTGTTCGACTCCGATCGATTGGCGACACAGTTCTGGCGACGCCTTCGCTCTTCGCTTTGAAGCGATTTTTACCAAACGCGCAGATCGACATTTTAGTTGAAGATTGGGTGGCGCCTGTTCTTGATAATCATCCAAACGTCGACAAGGTGATTGCGCTGGAGCGTGGCGGATTTATGACCCGGGCGCGCGTCGCCCGCGAGCTCCGAATCGCGAACTACGACGTGGTTTACAACCTTCATGGTGGCACGACTGCGACGTTCCTTACACGAGCCACGGGAGCGCGTCATCGCGTGGGGTTCAAGTCGTATCAATACGGACAACTTCACAACCACCAGGCGCCGTCGCCGTTGTTGCTTTGGCAACAGCAGAAGACGCACTCAGTTGAACAACAACTCGCTTTACTTGGTTGGACCGGCGTTCCAGTTACGGATCGACCGCGAACTAATTTAGGAATATCACCGAAAGCTGCTGAGACTGTTGAGCGATTGCTTGGTGAAGCGGAACTCAGCGGGCAAAACATCGCCCTGATCCATCCCGCTGCGGCATTCGCAACCAAACAGTGGTCGGTAGAGAAGTTTGCGCGTGTGGTCGAGTTTTTAACGGAACGAGGGTTTACTGCAGTCGCAATTGCCGCGTCTAACGAACAGGCGTTGCTCGAGCAATTGCGTTCTGAAGCATCCGGGAATGTCGTGACGTTCGCTTTATCTCTTCCGGAAGTGACGGCACTCGCCGCGCGTTCACAACTATTTGTCGGGAACGATAGCGGCATCGCGCACATCGCAGCCGCAGTTGGAACGCCTTCAGTTGTCGTGTTTGGATCTTCGAACATCGCGCACTGGCGTCCATGGAATTCTGGTCCAGCCGAGGTCGTGTTCGAAGAGATGCCTTGCCAGCCTTGTCACGGATATTTTTGCGAGCAGTTTGCGCAGCCCGAATGTATCCTGCGCGTGCCGGTGACACGAGTCACGGCCGCAATCGATCGCTTGTTGTCGTAAATGTCTCAACTAACCAAAACGCGTGCTTCCGAAATACTGCGAGCTTTGCGCGATCGAAACGTGCTCGTGCTCGGCGATGTGATGCTCGACGAATTTGTCTGGGGCGACGTCACGCGCATTTCGCCAGAGGCGCCTGTGCCTGTAGTTGATGTTCGTCGAGAATCGGTGCACCTCGGCGGCGCTGCAAATGTGCTCGCAAACCTTGTGGCGCTTGGTGCTCGCGGGTCTGTCGTGGGTGTAGTCGGAAATGACGCCGCTGGCGAACGCCTGCGAACCGGCCTGCGCGAGCTCGGAACTTTGGACCAGTTAGTTGTCGATGAGACACGACCGTCAACCACAAAGACTCGCATCATTGCACATAGCCAACTGGTAGTGCGTGCCGATCGCGAGTCGCGTACGGCAGTCAGCACTAAGACAGAAGATCAAATCCTTTCGTATCTAAAGGATGCGCTAGGGGAAGCCGACGCGTTTGTCATTTCAGACTATGACAAAGGAGTCGTAACGCCGCGCATACTCCACGAGATCCTGCCGCTTGCCTACGCACGAGTGCCCGTTCTGGTCGATCCAAAGCTGCGCAACTTTAACTCGTATCGGCCGGCAACTTTGGTAACGCCGAATCACTTCGAAGCATTGCGAATGAGTGAGAGTGAAGATCAATCCGACGACGGATCGCTTCACGCGGCAAAAGTAATTCGCGAAAAGCTCGGCTGTGATGCGGTGTTAATAACGCGCGGCGACCGTGGAATGATGCTGCTCGAAGCCGGCGACAAGGCAGTTTTTGTCGAAACGGCGGCGCGCGAGGTCTATGATGTCACCGGCGCTGGTGATACAGTCATCGCCGCTCTCGCAGGCGCCCTCGCTTCCGGCGCAACAATGCTCGAAGCCGCAACGCTGGCCAACCACGCTGCGGGAATCGTCGTCGGTAAGGTTGGTACCGCAACCGCCACTGCCGATGAGTTATTACGATCCTTTGCCGCGGATTGACGGAAAACGCTCATGATAGGCAAGTCCCTCCGCAACTTTCGCATCACCGACAAACTCGGCGTGGGCGGGCAGGGCGCGGTTTATAAAGCGACGGATACCAAACTCGATCGTACAGTTGTAATCAAAGTCATACCTCCCGAACTCAGCGCAAAAGAAGCCAATCTCAAGCGATTCGAACGAGAAGCGAAGCTCGCGTCGTCGTTGGACCATCCGAACATTTGCACCATCTACGATCTCGACGAAGTTGACGGCGTTCACTTCATCGCGATGCAGTTCGTGGAAGGCAAGAATGTGCGCCAGCTCGTTGCCGGTCGGCCGCTCGAACTCAAAACCGCGTTGCTGATCGGTTTGCAGGTTGCTGACGCGCTCGCTGCCGCGCACAGCCGGGGCATCATTCATCGCGACATCAAGTCGGGCAACGTGATGGTTACCTCGTCAGGGCAGGTAAAGGTGCTCGACTTCGGATTAGCCAAACTGCTCGACGATACTGAAGCTGTAACTGCCGGGATCCATCGCACCGAGCTCACCGAAGTTGGCGTACCTTACGGAACCGCGACTTACGCAGCGCCGGAACAAGCGCGTGGCGATCGCGTCGACAAGCGTGCAGACATTTTTTCGCTTGGCGTGTTGCTGTATGAGATGCTGACCGGCACCTGGCCGTTTCGCGGTAAGACCACGATCGACGTTCGTCATGCAGTGCTGCACGATCCGCCGCGACCAATTGCGGAGTTACGTTCGAGTGCGATCCCACCGCGTCTCGAGCAGATCATCAATCGAGCCCTCGCGAAAGAGCCGAAAGATCGTTTCCAGAACATGGAAGACTTCCGCAACGAGCTGCGACAGGTGTTGCATGAGGTTGATGCGGGTGTCGTAGCTGGATATCAGAACATAGTTCCGGAGCCGCCGCGACATTTGAGCGGTGCGAATCCCGTCTCGCGCGCGGTTCGCTGGTTGAAGTCGATCACCAGAACGGAATCGCCTACCTCGGCGCCGAACTTGGTGACGCCTTCGAAGTCGGGCATTCACGAAACTCCTTTCACAACTGTCACGGATCAGGAGAAGAAGAGTCTCGCGATTCTTTGTTTCCGAAATTTGAGCAACGATCCGGCTGCCAGCTTTTACGAGTTTTCACTCGCCGATGCGGTGATTACAGAGCTGGCGCGTGTCAGATCGCTGGTTGTCAGACCGTCGTCTGTGATCGCTCGTTACCAGGGACAGCAGCGTGATCCACGCGAGATCGGACAAGAGCTCGGTGTCAGCGCGGTGCTTACTGCCGGCTTCATTCATTCAGGTGAACGTTTTCGAGTGACCGCTCAACTGATCGACGTCGCCTCGGGCGAGTTATTGTGGAGCGATCGAATCGACACGGCTGCGTCGGACATCATCGTGTTGCAAGACACGATCGCACAACGAATCGTCGAGGGCTTGAGAGTCGAGCTCAGTCCCGGTGAGCAAGTCGGCATCGGCAAGGCGGCCACGCAGAATCCGGCGGCTTACGAGCAGTACCTGCGCGGACGCGACCTGTTTGCCCGTTTTATCTTTCGCACGTTGTCAGCCGACGATTGCGACCAGGCAATTGCACATTTCGAACGTGCCATCCAGCTCGATCCAAACTTTGCCCTCGCACTTGATGGTCTCGGCGCGTGTCACGTGAATCGTGTCTTTAAAGGGTTTGGTGGCTCGGAAGACTACGAGAAGGCGGAACAGGCGTTCACCAAAGCACTCGCTATCGATCCGAACATCTTCGAAGCACGCATGCTGATGGTGTTTGTGTACCTGTGGCGTGGCAATAAACAGAAAGCTCGCGAAGAGGTGAATCGTGCGCGGCGTGAAGCGCCGAATGAGCCGGTGGTCCATTTCGTGAAGGCGCTGCTGCATCGTCTGGATGGCGAATATGGCCGGGCGCTTCGTTCTTACGACAGATTGGTCCGGCTCGATCCCGCAGCACACGTCGTGGCAAGTTATAGTCGTGCGCTCGTGCACATGTACATGGGCCACTTCGATGAGACGTTCCGCGAGCTCGACACTGCCGGCGATCCTGACAATGCACTCGTGCGGACGTTTCGCGCGCTCGCGCTGTACTACACGGGGCAAACGGATCAGGCTGCGGAGTTGATGAAAGACGTTATCGAGAAGCATCCGAACATGTATGGCATTCGGCCGTTCATGGCGATGTTTTTGAGTGCGCAGGGGAAGCATGACGAAGCCCTCGCGCAAATCAGCTCGGAGGTGAAGCGAAACGGCGAGGTGGATGCTGATATCAGTTATTCGATCGGATCGGTTTACGCGTTGGAAGGATTACGTGGAGATGCCTTCGAATGGCTCGAGCGATCAATATCGTTGGGTAATGCGAACCGGCCGTGTTTCGAGAGCGATCCTAATTTGAGTTCGTTGCGTGAGGACCCGAGGTTCGTGGAGATAATACAGAGACTTAGCCACAGATGACACGGATTTTAAAATCGATTTATGTATAAACGAAGAGCTTCGATACTGGCTTATCTTCTTCTGTTCTGCATTTCTTCTGCGATTGCCCAGCAACCTGCGCCTGCGCCTGCGCCGCGAACACTCGCGGAGCTGAGAACGAAAATTTCGGAGGTGCTTGCGAAGCCGGAGTTGTCATCCGCGATGGTTGGGGTGAAGGTTGTTTCGCTCGACACGGGCCGAGTTATCTTTGAGGAGAATGCCGCGAAGCTTTTGCGACCGGCGTCGAACATGAAGCTGTACACCGTCGCAGCCGCACTCGATCGCCTGTCTCCTGATTACAAGTTTTCTACTTCGGTGTATGCCACAACGCGTCCTGATGCGTCGGGTCTGGTGCGCGGCAATTTGACGATCTACGGACGTGGCGATCCGTCAATCGCCGCGCGTTTCAACAACGGCGACTACTTCAAAGCAATCGACGAACTCGCTGCTCGTATCGTTGCCGCGGGAGTAAAGCGCGTCGAAGGCGACATAGTCGGTGATGAGAGTTACTTTGTTGGGCCAAAGTACGGCGCGGGTTGGAACTGGGAAGATCTGACCTGGTACTACGGCGCAGAGATCACGCCACTGACGGTCAACGACAACGCGCTCGATCTATTCATCAAACCCGGAACGGCTATCGGACAGCCGGCAGTGATTACTACCGGTCCACCCGATCCCCTGCTGACGGTTGTCAACAAAGTCGTCACAGTTGAGAAAGGTACGCGGCGCGACATATCGATTCATCGTGGCTTGGGAGAGAATACAATTTCAATTACCGGAACGATCGCGCTTGACGACCGCGGCTACACCGGAGGCATCGGCATCTCCCATCCGGCGCTGCTCTTTGTCTATCTGCTGCGTACGTCTCTCGCTCAAAAAGGCGTAGTGATCACCGGCAAGTCTCGGACGGTGGGCGAAACCAACCACGCATTAATGGTGCCGGGCGTACCTGTTGCCTTTATGCTCGGAACACCTGGTCCACTGGAAAATGAAATTCTCACGGTTCAATCACCGCCCTTCAGCGTGATCGCAGCCCAGACGCTGAAGCCGAGTCAGAATCTGTACACGGAGCTAATTCTGCGGACGTTGGGCAAGGTCGCGCCACCGCCACCGGCGACGCCCACGAGTTCCAACCTCGGAAAGACCTCCGAAGAACTGGGTCTCGAAGCCGTGAAGACGTTTCTAAAAACCGCCGGTGTCCGTCCCGAAGCCCTCAATCTCGACGATGGTTCAGGATTGTCGCGCAACGACATGATCACTGCCGAAGCGTCGGTGCAGTTGCTGGCGTTCATGAGCAAGCATCGTTACGCAAGCGTCTTTCGCGATGCGCTGCCGATTGGCGGAGTCGACGGCACGTTGCGAAACCGTTTTAAAGGTACTCCAGCCGAGAACAACGTTCGCGCGAAGACGGGTTCATTGAGTTCTGCCGCGAGCCTCGGTGGTTACGTTACAACTGCGGCCGGTGAGAAGCTTGCCTTTTCGATCATGGTCAACAACTATCCGCGCGATGTTGAGCCGCGTTCATTATGTATCGATCCAATCGCAATCCTCCTTGCTTCGTACGCAGGCAAACCCGAATAAGCCACAAGATGCAACCACAATTCACTAAATTCCACGGGCTGGGAAATGACTATCTCGTGCTCGAAGCTCTGCAACTAAGCGACGTAGCGAATCTCGGCGATTTTGCGCGCAGGATTTGTAACCGGCACTACGGCGCGGGCGGCGACGGCATTGCAATC
>JBKPPU010000069.1:0-3105 GCA_046733695.1 Acidobacteriota bacterium | reverse complement strand
TCGCTATCGTATTTTCTATCTCAGCCTTCAAACAGCACGGTCACTCAACCACGACGGAGAACGTCCAGCAAACAAGCATGGATGAGCAAACAGCCAAACAAGATCTGATCCGCGTTTGCCACTTGATGTACGAGCGAAGCTACGTCGTCTCGTCCGACGGCAACGTGAGCGTGCGGCTCGACGATGGTCGCATCCTCGCCACGCCCACGATGACGTGCAAGGGTCGCATGACCGAGGATCTGATCGCGATCACGAATATCGACGGCAAAGCGCTGAACGAGCGTAAAGCTTCGAGTGAGCTCGCCATGCATCTCCTGATCTATCGCGAGCGTCCGGATGTGAAGGCCGTGTGCCACGCACATCCGCCACACGGAACGGCATTCGCAGTCGCCGGGCTCGCTATAGACCAACCGATTCTTTCGGAAGTAATTCTGACTCTCGGTTGTGTGCCTCTTGCAGCTTACGGAACTCCGTCAACCGAAGAGTTGACTAAAGAGATGCAGCCGTTCGTGAAACATCACAACGCGCTGCTAATGGCGAATCATGGCGCGGTCGCTTACGGCGCAGATCTCTGGCAGGCGTGGGATCGTCTCGAGACACTCGAACACACGGCGAAGATCGCGATCCTCTCGCGCATGCTTGGCGGTTCGAAGAATCTTCCTCCGGACGCTATTGAGAAGTTGATCAACGTGCGCGAAGCTGCGGGTTACCTCGGCGAGTCGGCACGCGGACAAGCCTGCGGTTATCTAAATCCTTCGGAAAACGGCGATGCAAAGATCTCACTTACTCGTGAAGAGCTCGTCGAATTGTTAAGTCAGGCAGTTAATGGTAAATAATCCGTTATTAAATCCGCGTTTTATCTGTGGCTAAAGGAGCATGCGAATGCAGGAAGCACTCGGAATGGTTGAAACTAAAGGCCTCGTGGCAATGATCGAAGCGGCCGATGCGATGGTGAAAGCTGCGAATGTCACGCTTGTCGGTTACGAAAAAATCGGCGCCGGTTTTGTGACCGCGATCGTTCGGGGCGACGTGGCGGCAGTGAAGGCTGCGACTGATGCAGGCGCCGCTGCGGCGCGACGTGTCGGCGAGCTTGTGAGCGTGCATGTGATTCCGCGTCCGCACGGCAGCGTCGATGAAACTCTGCCCATCGGGCTCGATCGATAATCGACATGATCATTGCTCGCATTCTCGGGACTGTTGTCGCCACTCAGAAAGATGAACGGTTGAGCGGAAAGAAGTTGTTGATCGTGCGACCGATTAATGTAGACGGCAGTGACACGACCGGTTACGTCGTTGCGGTTGATACAGTAGGCGCCGGATTTCACGAGCGCGTACTGGTAGTCGCCGGCTCGAGCGCACGGTTGGCCCAGGGCATGAAGGACGTGCCGGTGGATGCGGCAATTGTAGGGGTGATCGATACGGTCGATGTGAAGTGAACTATGCAACTCGCGCGCGTTATCGGCACAGTGGTAGCTACGGTTAAGAACGATTCACTCGAAGGCCGCAAGCTGTTGATTGTGCAGACTGTGGATAAAAACCTTGAAGCCTCGGGCAAGCCGATGGTGGCAGTCGATTCTGTGGGCGCGGGTGTTGGTGAACTGGTGTTCTGGTGTCGCGGAAAGGAAGCGAGTTTTCCCTTCAAACGCGAGGACACACCGACTGATTGCACGATCGTAGGCATTGTTGATTCCGAGCAGCATGTAACCAGATGATTCTCGCGCGCGTTGTTGGAAATATTGTGGCCACGCAAAAGAACCGGCGTTACCAGAATGCGCGCGTGATGTTGTGCCAGCAGATCACGCCGGAAGGTGAGGAGACGAGTTATTCAACCCTGGCACTTGATTCGGTGGATGCGGGTGTTGGCGATACCGTGCTGATTGTTCAGGAAGGCTGGAGCGCGTCGACTGCAGCGACCGGTGAAGCAGGCGCGGCGATCGATTCAGCGATTGTAGGAGTGGTGGATCGGATCGATCTGTTATAGACGATGGAAGATCAGGCAAGAATGATGGCGGAGAGAATCGCGCGTCGCGTGGCGGGGAATTCGACGACGCCTCAAAGCACTGATATCGGATCAGAGCTGGCCGCGATGCGTGCGAGTCTCAATGAAATGCAAAACCGTTTGGTTCAGATCGAAGCGAAGGTGAGTGGTCCTCGCGTTCATTCACCATGGCATCCTAGTTTGGATCGATTTGGTGTAGAAGAAGCTACAGTCTCAGAACTGGTGGACTATTTTCAGAATGAGAAAACGTGCAGCATGGAGCCGGGTGGAAAACCCTGTGACCACTGCACGATGTGTAGCTCCCGGGGTTTCTAAAACGCGGATGAACGCGGATAGACGCGGATCAGAATTCAGATCAGCGTTCATCCGCGTTCATCCGCGGCCTAATATTCTTACTTGCCACCGGGCCGCAATGAGTTTGCGTTTATTTGCGGCACCTGTCTCGCGCCTTCGTCGGCTTTGAAGTAAGGCTCCTCTTTGAATCCGTAAAGCTTGGCTCCAATCACTGTTGGGAAACGCGCGCGTGTTGTGTTGTAGTCCAGCACGGCGGCGTTGTAGTCGTTTCGCGCGGTCGCGATGCGGTTCTCGGTGCCGGCCAATTCATCTTGTAACTTCAAGAAGCTCTCATTCGATTTCAAAACCGGATAGTTTTCCTGAAGCACGAGTAGACGACCGAGAGTCCCGGCAAAGCTGTTCGCCGCATCGATTACCGCCTGCTTCTGCTCGGGTGACTTGTCGCCGCCTTCACCTTGCGGAGCCTGTTGGGTTGCGTTCAGCAATTGCGATCGCGCACGAGCGATTTCGCCGAAGACCTCCTGCTCCTGAATTCCCGCCATCTTTGCTGCTTCGACGAGGTTGGGTATGGCGTCGCCGCGACGTTGTAGCTGAGTTTCAATTCCGGCCCATTTGCCTTTGACGTTTTCGTGTTTCGTCGTCAGTGTGTTGTAACCACAGCCGCTGGCAGTCAAAGCAATCAGTACCAGCCCGGCAAAAATCGTTAGTCTTCGGATCTTCATCTCAAATCTCCCATGTAAGTTACTGTGTTGCTCTTTCAAGCTCGTCAACTGCCTCAACAACCTGCTCGATCTGAAACAGGTAGGCTCCGA
>JBKPPU010000068.1:0-7675 GCA_046733695.1 Acidobacteriota bacterium | reverse complement strand
CGTTAGGAGAGATGCGCGGACGAGCGACGAATCACTTCAACGTAGAGCCGCGCGTGATTGCCGGGCGCTACGGGCTATCGTCAAAGGAATTTACCCCCGCGATGGTCAAATCAGTTTTCGACGAACTGAGCAAGGACGATCCACGACAGCATTTCACAGTTGGAATCATCGACGACGTTACTCACATGTCGCTCGCGTGGGATTCATCATTCCGAACCAAAGCCGATGATGTGTTGAGCTCATTGTTTTATGGGTTGGGAGCCGATGGAACTGTAGGCGCGAACAAGAATTCAATCAAGATCATCGGCCAGGAAACCGACCGATACGTGCAGGGATATTTCGTTTACGACTCAAAGAAGTCGGGCGCCATAACGATCTCACATCTGCGCTCGAGCCCGCGCCCGATACGTTCTGCATACCTTATCGAGAGCGCCGGTTTTGTAGCCTGCCACCAGTTTGAGTTCATCGACAAGATCGATGTGCTCGAGTATGCAGCCAACGGCGCAGTGTTTCTGTTGAACGCACCCGGCGAGCCTGACGGAGTTTGGGATCGACTTCCGCGGGAGATGCAACAGCAGATAATCGAGAAACAGATTCGCCTTTTTGCGATCGATGCCTATGCACTCGCGAAGAACGTCGGGATGGGCGGGCGCATCAACACGATCATGCAGACCTGCTTTTTCGGCATCCGCGGAATCCTGCCGCGTGAAGAAGCGATCGGGCACATCAAGAAATCGATTGAGAAGACCTACGGGAAACGTGGACCGGAAGTAGTGCGGCGAAATTGTGAAGTCGTAGATCTTGCGTTGGCTCATCTCCACGAGATTCCAGTACCGGCTGCCGTGAGCGCGACACGAACACGACCACCAATCGTCTCTGAACGTGCGCCTGATTTTGTGCAGAAAATTACCGCGGTCATGCTGGCGGGAAAAGGCGATTTGCTTCCGGTGAGCGCGTTCACGGTTGACGGGACCTGGCCCGTCGGCACTGCGAAGTGGGAAAAGCGCAACATCGCGCTCGAGATTCCCGTGTGGGACCCGAAGGTCTGCATTCAGTGTAATCAGTGCGCGCTAGTCTGCCCGCATGCAGCAATTCGCGCGAAGGTGTATGAAGAGTCGTCACTCACCAACGCGCCGGAAACTTTCAAGTCAACGGCATATCGCGCGCCTGAGTACAAAGGAAAACAGTTCACGATACAGGTGGCCCCGGAAGACTGCACCGGTTGCAACCTGTGTGTGAACGTCTGCCCGGCAAAAGACCGGACGAACCCAAAGCACAAAGCGATCAATATGGAGCCGCAAGCTCCGCTGCGTGACAACGAACGTACAAATTACGATTTCTTCCTCAACTTGCCGGAACTCGATCGCGCTGACGTCGTGCGGCTCGATCACAAGGGCTCGCAATTTCTCGAACCGTTGTTTGAATACTCGGGCGCGTGTGCCGGCTGTGGCGAGACACCGTACCTGAAACTGTTGACGCAACTGTTTGGCGACCGGCTAATGATCGCGAATGCTACGGGTTGTTCGTCGATCTATGGTGGCAATCTTCCGACCACGCCATACACGACAAACAGCGAAGGCAGAGGCCCGGCGTGGTCCAACTCACTTTTCGAAGACAACGCGGAGTTCGGATTTGGATTTCGACTCGCGCTTGATGCCCATCAGAACGCTAATCGCGTTCTCGTCGAACATCTTGCTTCCGAGCTCGGAGACAATCTCGCAACAGAGCTGCTGAATGCGGATCAGTCCAACGAAAAAGGAATCTTCGAACAGCGCGAGCGAGTGAAAGTGTTGCGTGAGAAGTTGGCAGGGATACAGTCTGCCGAGGCACGGCGGCTGGAGCAGTTAGCTGACTATCTGGTGAAGAAAAGCGTCTGGCTCGTTGGCGGTGATGGCTGGGCTTACGACATCGATTACGGTGGATTGGATCACGTCCTCGCGAGCCGGCGCAACGTCAACATCCTGGTTCTCGACACCGAGGTTTATTCCAACACGGGCGGCCAGCAATCGAAAGCGACTCCGCTCGGCGCCTCCGCGAAGTTTGCCGCCGATGGAAAATCGGTTGGCAAAAAAGATCTCGGATTACTCGCGAACATGTACGGTCACGTTTATGTTGCGCGCGTGGCGTTTGGCGCGAAGATGATCCAGACGGCGCAGGCTTTTCAGGAAGCCGAGTCTTACGACGGTCCGTCTTTGATCATTGCCTACAGTCACTGCATTGCGCATGGCTACGACATGGCCAACGGGGCAGCGCAACAAAAGCTAGCGGTGGAGTCGGGAGTCTGGCCGCTTTATCGATTTGATCCGCGGCGTCTCGTCAAAGGTGAAGCGCCGCTCAATCTTGACTATGGACCACCGAAACCAAAAGTGGCTGAGTACATGCGCAACGAATCGCGCTTTCGCGTGATCGAGCGCGCCAATCCGGAACGGTTCAAACAATTTCTCGAAGAAGCGCAGGCTGCGGCAGAGCGGCGTTATTCGGGATATCAGCAACTCGCGCAAATCAAGCTCCCCTACGCGAAAAGCAACGGAGACGGTGGGGAACCGAAATGATTGGAACGTGCTGTAGGGGCGGCCCTCCGTGGCCGCCCGGCGTGAGACTCGATCTCTTTGCCATAACAATGGCCAGCTGCATCGGGCTCGCCGTAATTGTCCATCGTGTTGCAAAGAGATCGACTTCCACGCCGGGCGGCCACGGAGGGCCGCCCCTACAGTGGCCCAAGTTCGATTTTGAGAAAGCCAAATGGATCTGAAGACCAATTACTTAGGAATCTCATTACCGCATCCGCTGATCATCGGGTCGAGCTCGCTAACGAACGATCTCGACACAGTGCGAGCGCTCGAGGATGAGGGCGCGGCGGCGCTTGTCCTGCGTTCTTTGTACGAAGAAGAAATCACCGGGGAGCAAATGGACGCGTTCTTTCACAGCGATACTCATGACGACTCGTCCGCCGAAGCTGGAAGTTATTTTCCCGCTCCCGAGTTGGCGCTGGGGCCTGACGAGTACCTGGAGCATCTGCAACGTGTGAAGCGCGCCGTTAACGTTCCCGTGATTGCCTCGCTGTGCGGCACCAGCGCGTGCAGTTGGGTTTCATATGCGCGTCAAATCGAACAGGCCGGGGCGGACGCAGTGGAACTGGATCTGTACCACTCGGCAAGCGATGCGCTCACAGGGGCGGCGGAAGTCGAAGCTCAGATGATCGAGGTGGTCCGCGAAGTGAAACAGGGAATCAGCATTCCTGTAGCTGCAAAGCTTTCTCCGCTGTTCACTGCCTTTGCCAACTTCGCCGGCAGGCTCGATGCGGTCGGTGTTGACGGTCTGGTCCTGTTCACTCGCTTTCACAAGGTGGATATCGATGTCGTTGAGCTCGAAGTTCTCCGCTCAGTGGAGTTGTCCAACTCGTCAGAGTTGCAGTTACGACTCCGAGGGGCAGCGGTCCTCGCCGGCAGAGTAAAAGCATCGATCGCTATCGGCGGCGGAGTTCACACGGCGCTCGATGTGGTGAAGGCGACAATGGCCGGAGCGAGCGTCACACAGTTGGTTTCAGCGATTCTGGAAAACGGCCCGCGCTACTTGCGAACTCTTCGCGCTGACTTGCGAGCCTGGATGGCAGCGTACGAGTGGAACTCTCTCGACGAAATGCGCGGCAACATGAGTTACCAGCGGATACCGAATCCTTCGTCTTACGAACGAGCAACTTATCGAATGTTTCATTAGCCACGGATGACAGGGATTTATGAACGATTACGCTCTAGTACTTAATGCGGGTTCTTCTAGTCTTAAGTTTTGTCTCTTCGAGCGTCCGGCGCTCGAGAGTTGGCGGCTGGGAGCGCGCGGGCAAATCGAGGGTATCGGGACGTCGCCTCATTTGTCGGTCAAGAACTCCGAGGGAGAGCGCCTTGCGAATGAGGAGGTTTCTGTTAAGGACGGGCACCAGGCCGTCGAAGCACTGGCCGCCTGGCTGAGAACCAACTACGGTGGGTCGCGCGTGCTCGGCATCGGGCATCGTGTGGTCCATGGCGGAGCGCGTTTCACTGGGCCAACAGTAGTTAACGCGGAAGTGCTGGACCACTTGCGCGAACTCGTGCCACTCGCTCCCCTCCATCAGCCTTACAATCTCGCCGCCATTGAAGCAGCTGCCGAACGATTACCTAACGTGTCCCAGGTAGCCTGCTTCGACACGAGCTTTCATCGTGGACAACCGGCAGTAGCAGAACTCATTCCGCTTCCTCGCGATCTTCGCCAACAGGGTCTACAGCGATATGGCTTTCATGGTCTCTCTTACGAATACATCGCGTCAGTTCTGCCGGAGGTGGCGCCGAAGATTGCACATGGACGAGTCATCGTTGCGCATTTAGGCAGCGGCGCAAGTCTCTGTGCCTTTAAGGATCGGAAAAGTGTTGACAGCACGCTCGGATTCACCGCGCTCGATGGTTTGTGCATGGGAACCAGACCCGGTGCGCTCGATCCGGGTGTGGTGCTACATCTCTTCCAGGGGCTAAATCTCTCGGCAAAAGAAGTCGAGACTCTCCTCTACAAGAAATCCGGTCTACTCGGAATCTCCGGAATCAGCAACGACATGCGCGACCTGCTTGGGCGCACTGAGCCTGATGCTCAACTCGCCGTGGATTATTTCGTCTACCGCATCGCCAAAGAAATCGGAGCGCTCACCGCAGTGCTTGGCGGCCTTGATGGGCTTGTGTTTACAGCAGGCATTGGTGAGAACTCTCCCGAGATCCGGCAACGCATTTGTGATGCGTGCTCGTGGCTGGGTGTCGAGCTCAATGAAAGCGCAAACGATACGCGTGGCCCGGAGATCTCTACCTCGCGCAGCAAGATTTCGGTATGGGTGATTCCGACAAACGAAGAATTGATGATCGCACGTCACACTGGTTCTCTACTCGGGCTGGCAAAAGCCGCCGCGTGATATTGGTCGCACTAAGGAGAAATTCGCATGGCTACAACTGCGCGACAAATCGCTACTGAAAAAGTCGCTCAATGGGAAGGATTCAACCCCGGTCTCTGGCAGAGCGGGATCAATGTGCGCGATTTCATTCAGCAGAACTACACGCCATACGAAGGTGACGAATCATTTCTCGCTCCGGCAACCGAACGCACAAAGAAGATCTGGGCTCAACTGAATCGACTCTTTGTCGAGGAACGCAAAAAGGGCATTCTCGACGTTTCGCAGATCCCCAGCGGAATAACTGCCCACGCTCCCGGCTATATCGATTGTGATAACGAAGTGATCGTTGGCCTCCAGACCGAGGCTCCACTCAAGCGCGCGATCATGCCGAATGGCGGTTTCCGACTCGTCCTCAACGCGTTGAAGACGTACGGGTACGAGCCTGACCCGCACGTCGTCGAGACTTTCACTAAATATCGCAAGACACACAACGACGGTGTCTTCGACGCTTACACCACCGACATCAGACGCTGCCGCAGCTCTCACATACTCACCGGATTACCGGACGCATACGGCCGCGGACGCATTATCGGTGACTACCGTCGCGTCGCAGTCTACGGAGTCGCTCGGCTCATAAAACACAAGGAACAGGAAAAACAGAACCTCGACTCGTCGATGTCAACAGACGACGTGATTCGCGATCGCGAAGAGTTGAGCGAACAAATCTTAGCGCTGAAAGAACTCCAGGAGATGGCGAAGAGCTACGGCTTCGACATCTCGGTTCCCGCTGCAAACGCGAAGGAAGCGGTGCAGTGGCTTTACTTCGGTTATCTCGCCGCTGTGAAGGAAGGGAACGGCGCGGCGATGTCGCTGGGACGCACGTCGACGTTCCTCGATATCTACTTCGAACGCGACTTGAAATCGGGTGCGCTGACTGAAGTACAGGCACAGGAGATCATCGACGACTTCGTCATCAAACTACGCATCGTCCGTTTTCTCCGCACGCCCGAGTATGACGATCTCTTCGCCGGCGATCCGACCTGGGTGACCGAATCGATTGCCGGTCTTGGAGATGACGGCCGGCCGTTAGTTACCAAAACCAGCTTTAGATACCTGCACACTCTCTATAACCTTGGACCAGCGCCTGAGCCTAACCTGACGATCTGGTATTCGCCGCGTTTGCCAGATGGTTTTCGTAGTTACGCCGCAAAGGTGGCGATCGATACCAGTGCTATTCAGTTTGAGAGTGACGAAATCATGCGCCAGGCATGGGGAGACGATGGCGCGATTGCGTGTTGCGTGTCGCCGATGCTGGTTGGGAAACAGATGCAGTTCTTCGGCGCGCGCGCGAATCTCGCCAAGTGTCTCCTGTATGCAATCAATGGCGGCCGCGATGAGATCACCGGCAAACGAGTCGGACCGGCAAACGAGCCCGTGCAGGGTGACTATCTCGACTTCGACGATGTGATCGTCAAGTTTGAAAACATGATGGACTGGCTGGCCAATGTTTACGTCAACGCCATGAACATCATTCACTACATGCACGACAAGTATGCCTATGAGCGGCTGGAGATGGCGCTTCACGACTATGCGCCGTTGCGGACGATGGCGTTCGGCCTGGCGGGTTTATCTGTCGTGGCCGACAGTTTGTCTGCCATTCGTCATGCGCGAGTGCGTGTGGTGCGCGATGAAACCGGACTAATTACTGATTACCAAACCGAAGGAGAGTTCCCGAAGTTTGGCAACAACGACAATCGAGTGGACCAACTGGCGTCCTGGGTCGTCAGTACGTTCATGACTAAGCTGCGAAAACATCCCACCTATCGGAATGCCGTTCACACGCAATCGATACTGACGATCACGTCAAACGTCGTGTATGGCAAGAACACCGGCAACACGCCTGATGGCAGGCGCCAAGGAGAACCGTTTGCGCCAGGCGCGAATCCGATGCATGGTCGAGACAAACTCGGGATTCATGCGGCGGCCGCTTCAGTCGCAAAGATCCCGTATCGAGACGCGGCGGATGGAATCTCGCTCACGATCTCTCTTTTGCCCGAAGGACTCGGCAGAATTCAGGAAGATCGGATTACGAATCTGAGAAACATCATGGATGGATTCTTCGGTATGACGGGTTATCACATGAATATTAATGTGCTCAATCGCGAAATGTTGATGGATGCGATGGAGCATCCGGAAAAATATCCGAGTTTGACGATACGCGTTTCCGGGTACGCCGTTAACTTTGTCCGGTTGACTCGCGAGCAACAGTTGGACGTGCTGAATCGCACATTTCATGGCAGGTGATCAGATGAGTGTGAAAGAACAAGTTCCACTCGAAGCGACGGATCCTTTCCAACTGCGGGTAAATAACGCGAGTGGAGTTTCCGAATCAGCAGTCAAGATGGCACTCAATACCGGTGACATGGGTTTCCTGCATTCGTTCACGACCGGTTCGACTGTAGACGGACCGGGTGTTCGCGTGGTGGCATGGACCGCCGGCTGCCAGTTCCGCTGCTTGTACTGTCACAATCCCGACACCTGGAACATGATGAATGGGATACCGGTCACGCTCGACCGGGCAATAGAGGCGTTGAAGAAATATCGCCACGGACTCAAGCTGATGTTTGGTGGGTTCACGTTGAGCGGTGGTGAACCGCTCATGCAGGACCGTTTTGCTGCGCGGCTGTTTACGGCGGCAAAGTCGATGGGAATTCATACGGCGCTGGACACGAACGGATACCTTGGCGAGCGTTTGTCGGATAACGAGCT
>JBKPPU010000067.1:0-70522 GCA_046733695.1 Acidobacteriota bacterium | reverse complement strand
GCATGGTGACTGCGCACTATGGCGTCGAAGGTGAGGGCTTCTACGGTATTCCGCTGGCGCAATATCTTCCTTACGTCGTTTCGCGCACATGGCACCTGCAGCTCGGCATCTTCTGGATCGCGACCGCGTGGCTAGCGGCTGGTCTCTTTATCGCGCCGTTTATATGCGGCTACGAACCCAGGTATCAAAAGTTAGGTGTCGATGTTCTTTTCGCTGCACTGCTAATTGTCGTGCTGGGCTCGATGGCCGGTCAATGGATGTCAGTCATGCACAAACTTTCCGGAAGTCTCTGGTTCTGGTTCGGACATCAGGGTTATGAATACGTTGACTTGGGAAGAGTGTGGCAAGCAGCCCTGTTCATCGGCTTGCTCCTGTGGCTGTTTCTGATTGGACGCACGGCGATTCCCGCATTGAAGCAAAAAGGCACCGCGAAGTCGCTGATCATTCTGTATCTACTTTCGACCACGGGCATCGCGCTTTTCTACAGTCCCGGACTTTTCTGGGGCATGCGTTCGCATATTTCAGTGGTTGAGTACTGGCGCTGGTGGGTGGTCCATCTTTGGGTGGAAGGCTACTTCGAAGTTTTTGCGACCGTCGTGATCGCGTTTCTGTTTGCGAAGCTTGGTGTCATTAACGCGGAGAGCGCGGCCAAAGCCTCGCTGCTTTCCGGCGCGATCTATCTCACCGGTGGCATCATCGGCACGCTGCACCACCTTTACTTTGCGGGCACACCGACTGTTGCGTTGGCGCTCGGGTCTGTTTTTAGCGCTCTCGAGATTGTTCCGCTGCTGCTGGTCGGCTACGAAGCAGTTGCCAACATTCGTCGTGCGAAGGCCAGGCCGTGGCTCGCGCAGTACAAATGGGTAGTTTATTTCTTCGTCGCGGTCGCGTTTTGGAACCTGGTCGGCGCCGGAATTTTCGGTTTCATGATCAATCCGCCCATCGCGCTTTATTACATGCAGGGCCTGAACACCACCGCAGTGCACGCACACGGCGCGCTCTATGGCGTGTATGGCACGTTGGGGCTTGGCTTAATGCTGTTCTGCTTGCGAGCGATGCAGCCTGATGTCATTTGGAAGCATCGACCGGTGTGGCTCGCCTTCTGGGCCATTAATATTGGGCTGATGTTGGAGATTCTTTTGAGTTTGCTACCGGTCGGGTTGTTACAGACTTATCAATCCGTATCGGCCGGCTACTGGTCGGCGCGGAGCCCTGAATTTCTACAAACCGAACTGATGCAAACCCTGCGCTGGATGCGAATGATTGGCGATACAATCTTCGCCATCGGCGCTATTGCATTTGTTTACTTCGCGCTCAATTTGATGTTGCGACAGCGAGTCGCGCGAGTCGCGGTCCGCGCAGACATCACTGCGGAGACGGCGTGATGATTGCTAGTCCAAGTGGCTTTTGCACAAGCGTCCGAAATCCCGCCCACGGCAGTGGGCGGATTCGTTCAGGTCCTTTCTATAAACTCATCTTTAACGGATTTTTAATCCCGCCCCACGGCAGTGGGCGGATACTTCAGGTCCTTACTATTTATCGTGTTCCATAAATAGTGTGGACTTGAACGATCCGCCAACTTCCGTTGGCGGGATTCGAAACGTATCAGAAGCCTTTTTTATAGATAGGACTTGAACGAATCCGCCCACTGCCGTGGGCGGGATTTAGGACTTTTTGTGCAAAGCCAGTCGAAGTGGCGGTGATCGAGCGGACGGTCGGCTATCTGCCTCAATTCTCATGGAGAAGTTTGTACGACTCGGCCGCTGTAAGTGGTTTGCCAACCAGTGCCGCTGCGCGCTGTAGAACCGGATCGAGCTTACCGGCCAGGTCCTTCGGGGACGGCAGAAGTAGTTCATCAGGAGTGACGCCGACACCCTCCAGACTTCTGCCATCTTTCATCACGAGGTCAGCATCAGTGATACTCAGAACATAACCAATCGTGTGATTGGTTTTAGTGTCCATCCAAAGCACATGTTGCCGTGACCGCATTACTTGTGCCGACGTCCGATCGCCAAGCACTACAGCCCTTCCTTCCAATTGCACCACCCTGGCAAATAGTTCTGAGGCTGACGACGACCAGCTATCCACCAGCACAATCAGCTTTCCTTTAAAGCCCCCACGCGCCCGAACAACCAAAGGCCGCGTTTCATTCCGAGTCTTTTCCTCCCCCACCTTAACATCATGATCAAAGAAATAGCCGAGCAGTCGCAATAAGTTCTCTTCAAGCCCGCCAATATTGCCTCGAAGGTCCAAAATCAGATTATCGAAATTTCTGATCTTGCTCATCGTGTCGTCGATCTCTTCAGCCGTCAGCTCAAACTGACTAAGTGGCCAAAGTATGGATTTATCGTTTAGCTTTATCGTCCGCAGCAGGTATTTGTGGCGTGCTTTCTCATATTCTGACACAGCATTTCGAAAGGCGATGTAGCTATTCCAGCCGGTAGGTATCTGTTTATTTTCCTTTGCCATTATTCGTAGTGTTCGGCGTGTGCCTTCCGGACTTACTACATCGAGATCGAACCCAGGTTGAGGACTCAGGGCAGAGTAAAAATAATCAATCACAATCAAACTTTCCCTTGTTACCTTCACCCCATTCAGAGCTATTACCTGATCACCTAACTTCAGTCCTTTAAGTTCTGCGTCGCCGCCCGGCTCTATTGAAACGATGTAGCATTTGTCGCCGATACTCTGCATGTCCCACTGATGATGGTAAGTAACCGGTTGTGGCGGCATGAAGAATGTGTGCGAGTCGTTCAGGTTTCGCAGGAGGTCTGCGATGGCCGCAAAGATGGCTGCGAGTGTCGGTGCTTGAGTGATTCTTTCGTCGGCCTCTTTCGAGAGTGCGTCCAAATCAACTCCATGAAGTTGAGGATCGTAATAATGTTTCCGAATCATTTGAACGACATCGGTCAACATTTTATGACCCCTCTCCCCGATCGGCCTTACTCACCTGGGCCGGGACGGGCGAAACCAGAACAAACACCCACATCAGAACCGAGAGATGTCTTAAGCGTTTTGACAAAGCCATCTTGTAATGAGGAGGCCTTTCGAGAATTTGAAGAAGCGAGGAAATCTTAACCTCTGACGAATGCTTTTGACGATATCTATCGTGAATTCTCGATCGGCAACGCTTGTTGGTGCTAGATTAGTTTGACAGTTGTCTCCTCTGTTGGCCGGTGCCAGTTCGACTGGCCTCGAAACTCGATCAATTGGTCGCTCTTTGTCACGAACGAGATTGGAGGTGAGTATGCTCAAAGACATCCGCTATGGAATCAGAAGTCTTGTCCGGAATCCGGCTTTTACGGCAATCGCAATCATCACGCTTAGTCTGGGTATCGGCGCGAACACGGCAATCTTCAGTGTAGTCAATGCCGTATTACTCCGCCCATTACCGTTCGCTGATGCTGATCGCATTGTGTGGTTGTGGGATACGATCCCGCAGCTTCCCACAGCGCCAACTTCAATGCCTGAATTCCTCGACTGGAAACAACAGAATCGATCATTCGAACAGCTGGCAGCTTTTCAGAGCGGCAGTAGTTTTCTCGATGCCGGCGACGGCACAGAGGATGTGCGCGTCGGAATAGTAACGCCGGAAATGTTTTCGCTTTTTCGCGTTAACCCGGTAATCGGCCGGACCTTCACAAACGAAGAGACTGTGATTGGGCAACACCGCGTGGCAGTGCTCAGCCATTCCATGTGGCAGAACCGTTTCCACTCAGATCCGAATATCTCGGGTCGAACCGTACAACTCAACAGCCGCACGTACACAATAATCGGAGTGATGCCCGCGGGTTTCGCATTCCCGGATCGCTCAACGCTTTGGCGTCCTATGCCCATCGATCCGGCAGATCAGGATCGCGGACCTCACTATCTGAACGTGGTGGGCCGGCTGAAGCCAGGCGTAACGTTCGCTCAAGCGCAAGCCGACATGTCAGCTCTCTCCGCGCGCCTGTCACAGCAACATCCGGAGAAGACTTCCGGCCATGGAGTAAAGATCGTAAGTCTCACTGACATAGTAGTGGGCGACATTGGCCCAGCGCTTTTCGTCCTTCTTGGCGCGGTCGGTTTTGTACTGCTGATCGCTTGCGCCAACCTGGCGAATCTCATGCTGGCGCGGATGGGTGGACGGGAACGGGAAATCGCCGTTCGCACTGCGCTGGGAGCCAGTCGCATGCGCATCGTCCGGCAGCTGCTCACCGAAAGTTTACTGCTTGCCGTTGTCGGAGGCGGCATCGGTTTGTTGCTCGCTATTTGGGCCGTGAGTTGGCTCGTGTCCCTGGGCCCCGACACGATTCCGCGGGTAAATGAAATTCATATCGATCTACTAGTCGCTGGTTTCACGTTGCTGGTTTCTGTGGCTACTGGTGTGCTGTTCGGTGTTGTACCCGCCTTGCAGGCGTCCAGAACAGAGTTCACTGATGCCTTGAAAGAGAGCGGCAGGACCACGGCCGGCGTCCGGAAGCAGAGGCTACGCAGCGCATTGGTCGTGAGCGAGGTCGCGCTTTCTCTCGTGCTGCTTGTCGGCGCCGGCTTACTAATCAGAAGTTTTGCAAAACTCAACCAGGTCGATCCCGGATTCAATCCGGAACAAGTGCTGACGATGGGAGTGTCGTTACTTCCTAACAAGTATCCCGAGGACCAACAGGTTGCGACTTTCTATTCGCAAGTTCTGGAACGGTCGGCGACTGTTCCTGGAGTCATTTCAGTGTCGGCGACATCAGGCTTACCGTTTTCGGGAGCTAACACCACCGACAACTTCACGATCGAAGGACGCCCCCCTATCGCTAAAGAGTCGGAGCCCTTGACCGAGTATTGGGTGATAACGCCGGCATACTTCCAGTCACTGGGAATTCCTCTTTTGGCCGGACGCGATTTTTCCGAGACAGACACAAAGCAATCTCCGAATGTCGTAGTGATCAATGACGAGTTCCGGCGCCGTCACTTCGGTTCGGAAAATCCGCTGGGCCATCGCCTGAGACTTCAAGGTCAGGAGCGCGATCCGCTGCTGATAGTCGGAGTGGTTGGTGATTCGCGCAATATTCAGCTTGATGAGCAGCCGAGGGCCGCAGCTTACGTTCCTTTTCTGCAGGATCCCTTAAGTAAAAATTTGGCAAGCTCGTTGACGATCGTGGCCCGAACGAAATCGGATCCCGGCGCCGTCGCTGGCTCGTTGAGAGAGGTGGTGACTTCAATGGACAAGAGCGTGCCGGTGTATGCGGTCAAGCCAATGACGGAATACCTGCGCGACTCACTCTCACGCCGCCGTTTCAGCATGGTCCTACTCAGCACATTCAGTGGCGTGGCGTTGATATTGGCGGCGCTCGGAATCTACGGGGTTATCAGCTATGGCGTAATTCAGCGGACTCATGAGATGGGAATTCGAATGGCGCTGGGCGCTCAGCGGAGCGACGTGCTGAAGTTGGTGCTGCGTCAAGCGATGATCGTGGTGTTGGTAGGCGTGGCGATCGGTCTAGTGGGCTCCTGGGCCCTAACACGACTAATGAAGAGCCTGCTCTTCAACGTCAGCGTAACCGACCCGTTGACATTCGCCGGCATCGCGGTGCTGATGATCCTAATTGCTCTCGTCGCGTGCCTGATTCCGGCGACGCGAGCAACGAAGGTCGATCCGCTGGTGGCGTTGCGATACGAGTGAAGAAGATCGAAAGGAAGTCTTTCAACTACGCAATGGAGGGCGGCGAAGTTGGACAATCTCTAGAATGTGAGCCATACAGTTATCTACATGAACTTCTTCTCTGTGCGACAGAGAAATCCAAAATAAGATACAACTAAACGAGGTGGCAGTTGACAAATTTCTCCATTCGGGTAGAAGGTATCCAATGATTCGACCAAATCTCCTGTTAGTCATCCTCGTATTCTTCTTCTTCGCCGCGCCCACGACTGTCATTGCCGAGACATGGGAACCCATCTCCACAGGGTTTGCCACAGACGTTGTGATCTCAACGTCTGGTGGAAACACGTCTGCTGAAGTGAGGTTAACATGCCCGAATACGGGTTACAGGGTTATCGATTGGGGAACAGTGGGGAGAAGCAATAACGAATTCTCCGCGGATACTAAGGTCGAGCGATGGACAGGCGTGTCCGCGCAAATGATCATGACAATCACCCACGTGTATGCTCTCGGCGGGCTTTCTCCCGGAACATACTCATTTGCCATCAAAGCTTATGGCTCGATTATCAAAATACAGCAGTTCACAATCGGGAACGGCTCACCGGCTGTTCCGAGGCTGCTAACTGAGGAGAACACGGAACGTGCCCTGGCCCTGGAATCAGCGACGCTTTTGCGCGGACCTTTTTCTTCAGCTCGTGGCCAACAATTCAGTTCGGACACAGCCACCCGTGTGATGCTCTTCGCTACGAATATAGAGTTGGGCCAAGGTGAAAGCCTTTCAACTGTTACGGCTGAGGCCGAAGACTCTCAAAAAAGTGTGTTTCCATTGACCGTTGAATATGTAGGCAAAGTTCCGAATCACGACTGGCTCACACAGGTCATCCTCAAAGTACCGGTCGACGTTGAAAGCGCGGGGGACATTTGGATAAGCATCCACGTCGGAAGTGTAGTCACCAATAAAGTATTGATCTCCATCAAGCCGCCCATCAACTGAAGAGGACGGGAAGGTGGATAGTCTCGCTCTCATCCGTTCTTCTCTGCGCAACCTTTGTGTTCTCTGTGACTCTGTGGTTGGATGAATTCCGAGTAAAAAGCACCACAGAGAACACCGAGGTTGCACGGAGAAATCTCAAATCCCCGGCTTTTAGTGCAGTGACTCAGCTCATCTTCCGCGACGCGCTTCAGCTTCGCCAAGCCAACCACGCCGCAGATCGCCTTCGGGAACATTCGAAAGATAGGGTTTGATGTCGAGAATTGGAGTACCATCGAGCATGTCCACCCCGACTACTTTCAACTTTGGACCATCCCGCCCGATGAGTCTCAGCACAGTCAGCCCGATAGGATTCGGTCGTAACGGCGAACGTGTAGCGAAAACACCGTGCGGCTTTGTGTCAGTGGGTGGGGTTCCAAGCAACTCGCACCCATCAGACCGATCAAAAACCCAGATTACGTACAAGTGGGAGAAACCCTCGATGTCGGTTAATCCAAGCTCGTACTCCGGAAGAATTTCGATCGTGCCTTCGGCTTCATGTTGTGCTCCGAAACCTTTCGGAACCTGCGCAGTCTCCGAGTAGGGACTTCTCACAAAACCTACCGGTCGCATTAGAACGTTAACACTCATAATTCTTCCTCGTCAGAAAGAGCTAACGACCGCTTAAAGATGAATGGCGATCTTTGCTGTTTGAAACAATCTCAAACTCGCCGCTGAGTCTAATGTCTTCAGACGAGGCTCCAACCATCACCCGAAACATTCCCGGCTCGACGACGAATTTCATATTTCGATCCCAGAGACTGAGGTCGGCCGGCTTCAACGTGAACGTCACCGTTTTTGTCTCGCCCGGTATCAAATTCACTCGAGCGAAGCCACGCAGGTTCTTTTCGTAAGTCGTTACACTGCTCACAAGATCACGAGTGTAGAGCTGAACTATCTCCACGCCTTCACGCCAACCTGTGTTCTTCACGTCGAGCGTCACGGCTACTGTGCCATTAGCCCTCTGCTGCGCAGGAGTGATCTTCAAGTTGCTATAAGTGAAGTTGGTATAACTAAGTCCGTGGCCGAAGTAATAAAGCGCGCCGTTGACTCGCGACTTCTCCCCTTCCCACTGCGCCTTTGGTTTGGTAGGAAAATTAAACGGTATCTGGCCGGCAGTTTTTGGAAATGTCATTGTCAGTTTGCCGCTCGGGTTGTAGTCGCCAAATAGAACTTCGGCGATTGCGGTTCCACCCTGCGCACCCGGAAACCAGGCTTCAAGAATTCCCGGAACATACTTGTTTACCCAGTTGATGCTGATCGGTCGTCCGTTCAGCATCACCACCACAACCGGCTTTCCCGTCGCATAAACCGCTTGCACCAACTCAAGCTGCCTGCCGGGAAGATCCAAACTCGTTCGACTCGCACTCTCGCCAACCGTTCTGGCTGAGTCTCCTAAAACCACCACCGCCACCTCGGAATTCTTCGCGGCCTCCACTGCCTCGTCAATCTGGCGCTTTTCCTGACTCGTCAGCGGTTCCGGTAACACTTCCGTTTCCGGCCAGTGTTCGTTTATCACGTCGCACCCCTTCGCGTAGTTCACCTTCACTGAACTGCCAAGCAGGTTTTGAATGCCCTGCCGGACCGTCACTCCCTGAACTGCGGAAGGACCATAGCGATACTGGTTCAAGTTCTGAGCGTCAGCGTTTGGACCAATGACCGCTACTGACTGGATGTTCTTACTTAAAGGCAAAACGTTGCGGTCGTTTTTCAAAAGCACCAAACTCTCGCGAGCCGCCCGCAAAGCGACTGCTTGATGCTGCGCGGAGCCAATGATCGTCTTCGTTTTGTTTGCGTCTTCGATGTAAGGATGATCAAACAGCCCGAGGGTAAACTTCACACGCAACACGTCTCTTACACGATCATCCAGAATCTGCATCGGTACCTTGCCTTCTCTGACAAGCTCGCGTAGCGGCAAAACAAAATCTTCGGGTCTGGTGAAATTCGTTTTTACGTTCAAGCCTGCCATGATTGATTGTCTAACTGCATCTTTCATGTCGGCGGCCACCGCGTGTTTGTTGTAAAGGTATTCAACTGCGGCACTATCCGAAACGACATAACCTCTGAATCCGGCCTCTGTTCTCAGTCGTTGAGTTAACCAGTAACTGCTGCCTGTAACTGGAATGCTATCGTAGTCGTTGTAGGAACTCATTACGCCCAGCAGACCTGCTTCTTTAATAGCGGCGATGAACGGCGGCAGCAGTATATTTTCAACTTCACGAGGAGAGACTTGTGGATCGGTGCGCGCCTCTCCTTCGCGAGCGCCTTTACCAACACTATAAACGGCGAAATGCTTGGCCGTAGATGCGACGGTGTGGTTTTCCTGTAGACCCTTCACCATCTCAACGCCGAGCTTTGATGCCAGATACGGATCTTCGCCATATGTATCTTCGACTCGTCCCCAACGCTGATCCCGTGCCACGTCGAGAGTTGGGGCATAGATGTTTGTGTATCCCAAAGCCCGCGCTTCGCGAGCCGTGATCCGTCCGACCTCGCGCACAAGGTCCGGGTCCCAGGTGTGGGCCAGACCTGACTGCGAGGGAAAACTCGTCGTCACTGGAAATGCTACCCCGCGAAGTCCTTCATTCGTGAAGTCGACCGGAATGCCGAGGCGAGTATCCTCGATGAAAAAGCGTTGTACTTCGTTCATGGCCCAAACGTGTTTCTCGATATCTGTGGCGTAGATACTTCTGGAACCGGCGGCCCATCCATTGAGGTGCTCATCAATGTTGGCAATACCATCCTTCCAAATCTGATTCTTCCAATCGGGAGTTGGAAGTTCGTCTTTGAGCACGCGGTTGTAGCCGTAAAGTGTCGCTGTTTGGCACGTCTTTTCTTCGACAGTCATCTGCGAAAGCAGGTCGTTGATGCGTTTCTCGACATCGACCTTCGGATTCTCATAAACATCCATGCGGCCGTTCTTGTTCAGATCGATCCAGCCGGAACGGTAGATATCTTTTTTGGTTGATTGAGTTTTAGGAACGAGATTCAGAAGAAGAACGAAAGTGATTATGATCTGGATCGTTTTCATATTTGTTTGGGGCAAAGCCTTGCTGTACTCAAATTAGTCAAACTGATATGTCGATTTCTGACTTAGCGAAAAGAACGCATCCATTACCAGGACCATTATCCATGGATAAAAGCAGCAACTCCGACACTGTGATTTACCCCGGGAATCTGATAATCCACCATACGCTGTCGCCGGAGTGTACATCTTTTGCGTCCCAAATCCTGTTTGAAATTTGTTTCAGTTTCTGTACACTTACTCGCTGAAAGTGCCAGGCGTATTACTCCATGCCCTGAACTCAACCATCCTCTGAAAGTGCTTTATGTCTCAACATTCGCCTCAACAACTCCCACAAATAAGAAAATGTGTGCTGTTAGCGATGCTCCTCGCCGGTCTTTGTGCCTCGTTAAGCATGGGCCTTCGCTCGCACGCAAACACCGCGTTAGGGTTCACGGTGATAAACGGCAACGACGCCGGTCCAGGATCTTTGCGCCAGGCTATCCTTGATGCAAACGCCAACGCCGGTCCTGATGTCATCAGCTTCAGCATTGCTTCCGGACCGCAACGAATCGTCTTAACTTCGCAGTTACCGACCATCAACGATCCGTTGACCATCGACGGCACGACCCAGCCAGGTTTTGCAGGAGTGCCGCTCATCGAGATTCAACCCGATGGCAACGTGATCGGCGACGGGATTAAAATCACTGGCGGCAACAGCGTTCTGCGCGGCCTCGTACTCAATAACTTTCGCGGCCATGCCATCACCATCGAAACCGGCGGCGCCAATGTGATTGAAGGTAACTACATCGGGACCGACGCTACTGGCGCCGTTGCGGCGGCAAACCTTCAGAACGGAATATTTATCGTGTCTTCCAACAACAACCGCGTTGGAGGCTTGACGACAGCAGCTCGCAATGTAATTTCCGGAAACTTTGGTAGCGGAGTGAACATGGTGCTCGGCGCTTCCAACAACCTGGTACAGGGAAACTATATCGGCGTGAATGCCGCAGGCACGGAGGCGTTGCCGAATGAGAACGGGATATCCTTTTTTAATAATGCTCCGAACAACACGATTGGGGGATCTACCGTAGCCCACAAGAACGTCATTTCCGGGAATCGCAGCGTTGGCATTTTGATCGACTCCTCCAACTCAAATGTGGTCCAGGGAAACTTCATCGGCACAAACGCGGCAGGCAATGCGGCTATAAACAATGGATTCGACGACATCCGACTCTCCGGCGGCAGCAGCAATTCGCTGATCGGCGGCTCGACCACAACGCCGGGAACTGCGCCAGGCAATGTCGTGCTGACTGTTTCCGTCCTCGGTGGCACACAAACTCTGATTCAAGGAAACCTGATTGGCACGAATGCCGCGGGCACGGCGGATATAGCCAACACCTTTTTTGGTGTGAAGATCTGGGGCGATGCGATAGTTGGAGGTTCTACACCGGGCACACGTAACGTCATCTCAGGTTTTAGTGAAGGTATCGCGGTTGCGAATTCGGGGGGCGGTTCTGTTCTCGGTAACTTCATTGGCACCGACATCACCGGAACCGTTGCGATTCCTAACGTCATTACTGGCATTTCTGTCGGCACTAACATCAAGGACACGAAAATCGGCGGAACCAACGCTGGTGAGGGAAACGTCATCTCCGGGAATGGAATGGGTATCCAGCTAAACTTCAACAATGCAATCGTCAAGGGAAACCTTATCGGCACGCGGCTCGACGGTACAACAGCGCTGCCCAATGGGCGCGGAATCGAGATCCGCGAGTCGTCCAGCGAAAACGTAATCGGTGGAGTTGAACCCGGTGCCGCCAATACGATCGCCTTCAACCTCGGCAGTGGAGTCACTGTCTCACGGGAGAGCTCGTCGTCCATCTCCAGCAAAAACATCATTCGCGGAAATAAGATTCACTCGAATGGGGTGCTCGGGATCGATCTGGAGGCGGATCAGGTAACGCTGAATGATCCCGGCGATGGCGACACCGGTTCAAACGGTCTTCAGAATTATCCGGAGATTATTACGGTGACGACGGGTGCTGTTACCGGAATACAGGGCACTTTCAACAGCACGGCCAATCGTATTTTCAATGTCGATTTCTATGCCAACAGTGCCTGCAGTCCCTCCGGATTTGGTCAGGGTGAGTCATTTATCGGTTCGTCGATCGTCACGACGGATGCGAGTGGCAACTCGAGTTTCAATGTGCAGTTTCCTGTTTCAGTTCCGGCAGGATCGATACTCACGGCAACCGCCACGGATCCGGATGGTAACACTTCAGAGTTTTCGCTGTGCCATTTTGTGAAAGCACCGGGAAGCGTTCAGTTCCTTTTCAGTGTGCAGTCGGTTCTTGAGCAGGATGGCGTTGCGACGATTAGGGTCTCGCGAACTCTTGGCAGCATGGATAGTGGTAGCGTGAACTTTACTGCAACCGGCGGCACCGCGACAGCCGGAAGTGACTTCACCGCCACCTCAGGCACCTTGACCTTTGGACCAGGTGAAACCATCAAGACGTTTACGGTTCCGATTCTCGAAGACAGTCTCGACGAGAATGCGGAGTCGATAAATCTGACGCTCAGCAACCCGACTGGTTTTACGTTAGGTGCTCAAAACAGCACGGTCGTGAATATCATCGATAACGATCCTACACCGTCGATGTTGTTTAGCGACGTTACGGTGGGTGAAGGCGATAGTGGTTTCACTGATGCTCAGTTCAGATTGAGTTTGAATCGGCCGAGTGGCCGCACCTTGAGTGTTCGCTTCAATGCGTTTGGAGGTTTTGGCACCGCATTCGCCGGCTCCGATTACGAAGCCGTTTTCAATCGAACCATCACGTTCAATCCTGGCGAAACGACTAAGACGACTACAGTGCGAGTCATTGGCGACACTGTAGTTGAGCCGGTCGAGTCGTTCCAGGCGAGCCTAAGCCTTCCAACTAACGTTACACTTTTGGACAACACTGCGGTGGGCACGATCATTGACGACGACTCGCTTGTCTTAATGACTGAATCTGGCAATCAGCAAGCGATCAGTTTGGATTCGCCGCTCTTGCTCAGGGATCCTTTCCCGATCCTTAACACTTTCAACTTCAGTCTCGATGGCCGCACGCGCATCATGCTGTTCGCGACCGGGATCAAGTTAGCGCCCGGCGAGGATGCGACGGCGGTCACGGCAGTGGCTGAGGATCAGCAGGGCGGACTGCATCCACTAACAGTCGAGTTTGTCGGCACGGTACCCACCCTGGATTGGCTCCAGCAGGTGGTAGTGAAACTTCCGGACAGCCTCACAAATAAGGGCTCCGCGCTGGTATCAATCAGTCTTCACGGCTCAAGCAGCAACAAGGTGCTGATCGCGATCAAGTCACCGTAGTTAGCCACGGATAACACGGATTAAATCCGGATTTAAGATCTGTGTTATCTGTGGCTAACTGATCGAGATCGATGAACTGGATTTTGGAGCGGCCGCCGGCGTGTCTCGGCGGTTGCGCCGCGGAGACACGGAGCGGCACGGAGATTCTTAATTAGTCTCCAAGTGGATGTGGTCGATGCTCATTTCGCCGGCCTCAACACGATTCACGATTTGCTCAAGGTGCGGGTCTTTGATCTCCAATCCATAGCGGATTAGCGAGCGTGTTCTTGGATCGACTCTGCTGTCGGTTGTGAGTTTTCGAGCGCGTCGTTTTAGATTGGCGTCGAGTGTGCGTTTGCGCGGTGATGCGCTACCATGTTTTGCCATGGTCCTTATCCTTTCTTTGGAAGGTTGAGGATCTAGGGTCGGCTTTGTGGTACAAGCACAAGTCGGCCCGCTTCTTTTTGTTAGTGGGTGATAAGCAAGCTAGCGCAAAAATTTTCGTTTGTCACCAATCGATTTGACTAGATTGATGGTCGATATAATCGAACAGATGACGCTGCGAGGACTGAGATCCCCGGGTTGGTCGCAACGCTCCAACCCGGGGCTGGGGTTAGCCAACGCCTTCGGCGTTTTAGACGAACCAGGGGCTACTCCTCCTGCTGCCATTTTTCGCGACTGAGCACCTCAATCCGGCCAAGACTTCCCTTCTCCAACGCAGAGTTCAAGCCGGGCAGTTCTTTTGTAACCCAGTCATCAAAGCTCTTGACGACGTCGGCTAGCTCACGGGCGATGGTGTCTGCACGTTCTACCTGGGTCTGTGAGGGACGGCCATCGTAGCCATTCACATTCCCATAAAGATTAGCCAGATCCTCGCGAAGACGCTCTTCACCCGTAATTGCGCCGCCTTCCTTGGTGGCTACGATCTTCTTTCGCAGTTCATCGATCTGCGCTTGAGCCGTGCGCAAACGTTCGAGCAACGGATCGTTCGGTTGCAGACTCCGTGCGCGTTGTTCTAACGCCTGACGCACGCCGTTAATGCGATCGACAGCGAAAGTCATATCGCCCAGGAGGTTGTAGAGCTTCATCGTAAGATCAAACTGTGCTCTCCGATCTTCCGCCGTATGTTTGGCTCGCGGATCACCCGTGACGACTAACTGCGTAGTGTAAACATTCTTGTCTTTCGTCATCTTCACCGTGTACGTGCCGGGTAACACACGAGGCCCGACGGCCGCGCCAAACGCCGCACTCGCCGCAGTCGGAACTCGCGGCGCTTTCATTCGCATCGACCAGGTCGCACGATTCAACCCACGCCGCTTGCTGCTGGGAATATTGCTCATCAATTTTCCGCTTTGATCGAAGACTTCAATCTTCAAATCGCCAAAGATATGACGCTTCTGCTGGTAATAAGTAATCACCGCGTCGCCTGTTGGATTGGGACCGGAAAAGGAGGCGTTACCATACACCCAGCCACCGCTCGCGGGAACCTGTTGGACCGTCGGTCGCGCTTCTATGAACGCCGCCTCTTTTGCAAGTAGCTGCGGCGTCAGCGCGCGCAGGGGCGTGATGTCGTCGATAATCCAAATGCCTCGGCCATGCGTTGCAATTATTAGATCCTTGTCACGAGGATGAATCGCAAGGTCGCGCACAGCGACGTTGGGAAAATCGCCGCCTTTGTACTGAGACCACTGCTTTCCGCCATCGATCGAAATCCACAGCCCGAGTTCAGTGCCAACGAACAACAAATCTTTGTTGACAATGTCTTCCTTGACGACGTGTGCATAACCGTTCACATCGCTGGAAGGTCCGATGATCTGAGTCCAGGTGTTGCCAAAGTCGCTCGTCTTATAGACGTATGGACGCATGTCGCCAAATGTGTGCACGTCAAACGTTGCGTATGCGGTTCCTGCATCAAAGTGTCCGGCGTCAATCGATGAAACCCACGCGTTTTTCGGCAAGCCTTTGATGTTTGCGACGAGATTCTTCCACGACTTGCCACCATCGCGCGTCAACTGCACGTTACCGTCGTCCGTGCCGACCCATATTAAGTTCGAATCTTTGGGTGATTCACAGAGCGAAAAAATCGTCGTGTGCATCTCGGCGGATGAATTGTCTACGGTGATGCCACCCGACTGTTCCTGCTTTTGTTTCTCAGGATCGTTGGTCGTTAGATCAGGCGAGACACGCTCCCACGTCTGGCCGCGGTCGCGTGAACGAAAGAGAAACTGAGAGCCGATGTAAATCGTTCCTCTCTGAGTTGGGCTCAGATGAATGGGAGTGTTCCAGTTGTAGCGAAGTTTCTTTTCCTGATATTGAGGCAGCGGTTTGATGTTGCGCGATTCGAGAGTCTTGCGGTTAATGCGACCGATCTCGCCGCCTTGAGATTCCGCGTAGATGTAATCCGGATCTGCAGGATCGGCAAAAGCCCAGAAGCCGTCGCCGCCATATACATTTTCCCAACGATTGTTTGTAATGCCGCCCGGGTATGCAGAGTCACCCACCCATGAACTGTTGTCCTGAAGTCCGCCATAAACATGGTAAGGCATGTCCATGTCGACGCTGACGTGATAGAACTGCGACACAGGGAGGTTGTCAGCTTTCCACCACCGGTTACCGCCGTCATATGAATACCAGAGGCCACCATCATCACCCGTGATCACATTGTCTGTATTGTTCGGATTGATCCAAACATCGTGAAAGTCCCCATGCGCTCCACCGGAAATATTGCTGAAGCTGCGCCCGCCGTCACTGCTGGCTATGAGGGACCCGTCGGGTTTGTAGATCTTATTTTCATCTTTAGGATCGACGATCAGGTTGGCGAAATAAAACGGGCGCCAGATCATGTTCTGACTTCGATCCAGGTGTTTCCACGTTTTACCTGCATCATCTGATCGATACAGTCCATCCTTCGGCATCTCCGCTTCAACAAACGCATAGACTGTCGTAGGCTTCGACGGGGCGACAGCAACGGCGACGCGTCCCCATGGTTTAGGAGGAAGTCCGCCGGCACTACTGTCTGTAAGTTCTATCCAGGAGGCTCCTCCGTCTGTACTCTTGAATAGTCCGCTACCGCTGAATGCTGTTGGTCCATCACTGCCCGACCGAAACGTCCAACCTTTGCGACGGAAATCCCACATACCCGCATAGATGGTGTCGGGGTTTTGACGATCCATCGAGATCATTGAACAACCGGTCGACGCGTTTGCTCCTTTTAGGATTTTCGTCCAGGTCTTGCCGCCGTCGGTGCTTTTGTAAAGACCGCGTTCGTCGCTGTCACTCCATAATTTGCCTGGCACACAAACATAGACAGTGTTCGTTTCGTTTGAATTCACCAAAATCTTTGAGATCCGCTCAGACTCGCGTAAGCCGACGTTTGTCCAGCTCTCACCGCCATCGGTTGATTTGTAGACGCCGTCGCCGATCGACACGCTATTGCGCGTCCAGGCTTCTCCTGTTCCGACCCAGATCACTTTTGAGTTTTTGGGATCGATAGTGACCGCGCCGATTGATTGCACTGTCTGTTTATCGAAAACGGGCTTGAAGGTCGTGCCGCCGTTCAGTGACTTCCAGACTCCGCCACTTGCTGAGCCGACGTAAATGGTTAGACGTTGCCCCTCCTGAACAGCATCCACGGCGGCGATGCGGCCGCTCATCGTTGCCGAACCAATGTTGCGAGCACCAAGACCGGAGATGGTGTCGGAGTCGAATTTAACTGGCGGTGTTTGAGCGGCAACCGACGTTAAAAGGAAGAGGGGTATAAGTGTGAGAAACAATTTTAAGTTCATAGGTTTGAGCTTCCTCTCTGTGCAACCTCTGTGTTCTCTGTGACTCCGTGGTTGTAGGAATCTGAGTTACAACAACCACAGAGTCACAGAGAACTCGGAGGTGCACAGAGAAATCCAAAGTAGACACACAACAAGTAATCAGGGCTTCTGGGGAACCGGAGCAGCGGTTGGTATTTTGAATCGGGCGTCGTCCATCTCCACGTTGGCTTGAATAGTCTCAAAGACAACTTTCGACCTTCCCTGACTGCCCTTAACACTCGTCTCAATCGAAAACGGCATGAACCAGCCGGACACTTCCTTGTAGTCTCCTAAAACCGTCTCGTATTCTCTCTCCGCGCCGCGCACAAATCGTTTGACATCAACCTTGATCGGCACGTAGTAATCAGTATCCATGTGCCAAATGTAAGTATCTCCGTTCGGGTTTGTGATCTTCAGTTTTACTGTTTCAGTTCCTTCGAACTTGTCTTTACCCGCAAACTCGATTTTGTAGCCCTTCTTTTGATAGTCGACGAGCGGTCCGTCGAAATCCGCATCTTCAAGAATGGACTTCATCTCTTCTTCGCCGAGCGACTCAGCGTCTTTCTTGCCTTGCCACGGTACGATCTTCCAGGCCGTCGTTCCGTCGTAGGCACTGATGGCCGTCATACCTTGTATCGTGAACTCTTCCCGTACCGAGTTACCGCGCTTGTTGTCCTGCTGCAGTATTGCTTCAAATCCGCCGCCGCCGATGAATTTCCCGGTTCTGCGTAACGACTTCACCGCGCGAATCTTGTCTAACCCGCCAATGCTTTTCAGGTAGCGCCCGATAATCTCATCAACTGATTGAGCGGAAACGGTAATGGAAGCGAATAGGAATAAAGCGAGGATCAAAGGAGCTTTACGCATCATTCTTTCTCCTTACGTTTTGTGCGGACGGAATATTAAACAACGTCGGCTGCAGTCATCAAGGTAAACAGCTAACTGTTGGGGTTCAGTTTCAAAACGCCAAAGGCGTTCGCTAATTCCCGCCCGCCATAGTGGCGGTGAGATACGAGTGAAGAAGGAGAGGTTGAATTAGCTTTTTGTGTTTCGAACAGCGTTGTCTAGCGTGACCTAAGGCTTATTAGTCATGTTAGCCCATGTGAAAAGTACTAATAAGACTGCCACCCCGATACCAGTCATCTTGAGGTCCGACATATGGTGATCTTTGACCTGTTTTATTTTTTTCACCTGGGCATAAGCGACCTTCGTCGTAGCGTTGCTCCTGGAATCGCTGATTACGAAATAGTCGTCCGCAATCTGCTGCACAAATCCTTTTAGCGTGGTTTTGTCACGAAGCTTGACTTCGACTTCTGTAAGAGTCCCAAGTTTCGCGACTCGCGCTTTGGCCGCTGCTGTTTCCCTAGCGTCCTTCTCTCCCTGGAAACTTGCGCCAAAACTCCCAGTACACAAGCTCAAGACAAGCGCAGTAGCAAGTAGTAGCGAAATAAGCTCTCTGGTCATGGTCCTATATTCGCGACTACTTGTCTTGTCGTGTGCCGCAAACGTTCAGTTTCTCAAGTGTCCCAGCTGCATCGCGCACCGGTCCCGGGGACCACATGTGTCGGCGCGCAGTCACATTCGGCTCAGCTGGAGCCGGAGTTCACTATAGGATTGCGTAGCTCTAACATCTTTAACCGCCAAATCGTCACTCGTGGCATTTCGTAAAGCGCAACCTTCTGCCACACAGTCACGTACTACCGAGGATTCGCGCACGGGGATTAGTCGATGCCTCCGCAGGGCTTTGCACAAAAAGTCGGAATGCGGTTGAGCACAGCGCCAAACTCGGAATGCGGTTGAGCACGGCGCCAAAGGCGCAAAATATGATAGCCAGGGGCAAGCGTCGAGCGGAGCGAGGCGCGTCGCCCCTGGTTAGCAAGTTTAGATTTAAAGCGAGCACTGAAAGTGCGAAATATCGTCGGAGTTATTCCGCTCTTTCAGAGCTTTACGCTCGTTGTGCTTTTCACCAGGGGCGACGTGCCTCACTCCGCTCGGCACTTGCCCCTGGCTATCATATTTCGCGCCTTTGGCGCTCGGCAGATTGAATTGCGATTTTTGTGCACAGCGCCTCCGCAGCAGAATTCCAATCGGTAAAGACGAAAGACTCACCGAAATCTATTAAGGACAAAGAACACGTATGAAGACGACAAGTCGGAAAGTGATCTGGTTTGTTTTGCTGGTAATGATTCTTGCGGTTCGCTCACCGATCGTGTCCAGGAGTCAGACTGCATCTGAACGCACGTCTTCGGTTGCTGCGCAAAATACGCACAACATCAAGTGGAAATTTGGCGGCAACGATGCGGGAACCAGCAGTTATGAGACCCACGCTGACGGGACATTTGAATCCTCGACTGAGCTAAGCATCGCCGGCATGACGCTCAAGAGTCATCTCACCGGCAAACTTGTCGACGGTGTGATAACTGAATTCGAGCTCGTCAACCAACAGGCTGGCACTGAGGTCACCGTCTCCGCAAAAGACGGCAAGGCGCGATTCAAGACAGGCGATAAAACTCGAGAGACAACCTATAAACCGTCGAAGGTTCTTTTTGCGAATCTCCATCCTATTCTTACCGAGACATGGTCCAGGGTGCTGGATCCGACGAAAGACGGCGTTCAGAAAATCGACGTTTTCATTCTTGACGCAGCTGCAACCGTGTCCGTGGAGGTCTTAAAGAAGAAGGCGCGCACGGTAGACGCCGGCGGCAAAAAGCAAGTAGCTAACGTTTATCTGGCGCGGTTGGCTACGGTCGAATTCGATGTGTATCTCACGCAGGATTCGGGTTTCGCCGCATGGGATGTTCCTTCGCAGAAGTTGCGAGCCATTCGATCGGGTTATGAATCATTCCTGGTAGATCCAAGCACGCTTTATCCCGAACTGAGTCAGCCGGCAATGCAGACAAAGACCGAGAAAGGCGTGCGTGTAGAAATGCGCGACGGCGTAGAACTCGTCGCCGACATTATCCGCCCTGCCGACGATGCTAAACATCCGGCCATCCTTGAACGGACACCTTACGGCAGAGAAATCCTGTCGCAACTCGAGGGTGAATGGTGGGCCCAACGCGGTTACGTGCACATAGTTCAGGACGTGCGCGGACGAAACGAAAGCGCGGGTGAATGGATTCCTTTTGTGAATGAACGTAAGGACGGCTACGACACGATCGATTGGATCGCGAAGCAAGGATGGTCTGATGGCAAGGTCGGGATGATCGGCGGTAGCTACGTTGGATTCGTTCAGTGGGCTGCGGCGGTCGAGTCGCACCCAGCGCTCAAGTGCATTGTTCCACAGGTTTCGCCGCCAGACCCTTTCTTTAACTTTCCGATCGACCATGGTGTGCCCATGCTCTTTGGCGCGCTGTGGTGGTCTAACTTCGTAAAGGATAAGAAAGTCCCTGCGGTACCTGAGACGCCGAAGGATTTAGAGAAACTAAAGACGTTGCCGTTATCCAAAGTCGACGACGAGACGCTGGGACGGAACATACCTTTTTACGATGCGTGGCTGGAAAAGGAGACACCTGCCGCATTTGCCAGTGGGAGCTTCATGCCTGACATGAGTAAGGTGAAGATTCCCGTGTTGCATATCAGTGGGTGGTGGGACGGGGACGGCATCGGTACGAAACTGAACTGGGCCAGGATGCGAGCCCTCGGAAATAAAAACCAGTGGTTGATATATGGCCCATGGACGCATCTATTCAATAGCGGCACCCGTTTAGGAGACGTCGACTACGGTCCTGACGCGATCATCGATCTCGACTCGATCTACTTGCGCTTTTTTGACACCTGGTTGAAGGACAAGCAAGTGAATTGGGAGAAACAACCTAAGGTACGCGCGTTCGTAACCGGGGCCAACGAGTGGCGTGACCTCGGCGATTGGCCTGACTCGGGTTCGCGAGAGATGACGCTTTACCTGAGCTCGCGTGGGCCGGCGAATGGTATTGCGAGTGTCGGAGAGTTGGTTGCGGCCGCGCCAAAAACGCAAGCGCCCGATCGTTATACTTACGATCCAGCAGCAGCTCAGATTCCGGCGCAGCTCAAGAATGTGAAAAATTTTGGTGACCTGCTTGCAGCCTCTTCCACAGTTGTGAAGATTGAGTCCGGCGACAATGCCGTGCTCCTGTACAGGACTCCACCAGTGAGCGAACCGCTGGAAATTGGCGGACCAATCCAGCTCGAGCTCCACTTCTCGACCAGTGCAAAAGACACCGATTTCTTTGCGAGTCTGGTAGATATTGATGAACAAGGCACGATGCGAGTAATAGGACTTCCCGGAAAAATTCGCGCTCGGTATTTAAGCGGCTGGGAAAAACCGTCGCTGCTTCAGCCCGGCAAACTGTATAAAGCCACCATCGATCTTTGGGATTCCGCGCATCAGATTAAGAAAGGGCATCACTTAGGCGTGATGATCTCGAGTGAGATGTTTCCGAGTTATGCTCGCAACCTGAACACGGGAGAACCGATCAGTAGCGCCACCCGAATGGTCGTCGCGCAACAGACCATTTATCACGATGCAAAGCGACCGAGTGCGTTGCGCTTCAGAGTCCTCCCGCGCTAATCGAGTGCACGCACTACAAATAGGAACATGCGGTTTCGGCGTAGCGAAGAAAATTTACGCACGCTCCTTTTCCTGTGTCGAAGTTCAACAAACATTCTATCAACCACCGCAACTTTCGACCCTGGAGCGTTGGGGCAGTGAAATGCCGGTCGACTTTGAATTTACTTTGAAGGCGTGGCAGCTGATCACACACGAAGCCAGGAGTCCTACCTACAGACGTCTTAAGAAAGAGCTATCTGCAAGTGAAAAGTCAGCAGCCGGCGGTTTCCGATCTTCCGCAATCGTGCGTGAAGCGTGGGAAGTAACTGTCGCTTGTGCTCGGGCCTTGAAAGCAAAAACGATTTTGTTTCAGTGTCCCGCGAGCTTCACGCCAAGCAGGGAAAATGTGGCGCGGCTCGAAAAGTTCTTCTCAGTTATCGATCGGCATCGGCTAAATCTAGGTTGGGAGCCTCGCGGCGATTGGGATCGCGACTTAGTTCGCTCCCTTTGTGCAAACCTTTCACTCCGACATGTCGTGGATCCGTTCCTAAGCAAGACCGTAACTCCTGACAGACCGTATTTCAGACTTCATGGCAGGGACGGCTGGCGTTATAAATATAAAACCAGCGAGCTGGAAGAGTTGGCGGCGATGTTACGCCAAAACAAATTCGGTTATGTGTTTTTTAATAACAGTGCAATGACCGAAGATGCTTTGCGGTTTAGCGAGTTATTATCAGGTGCATCGTACGTTTAATGATTTCACTCGTACCTGAGCGCTTCCAATGGATCGACTTTCGTCGCCCTGCGTGCGGGAACATAACAAGCCAATAGCGCCACACCGATGAGCAATAATGCGATTCCGATGAATGTAAGTGGGTCGGTGACGCTGACGTCGTAGAGATAAGTTTTTACCAGCCGCGTCACGCCCCACGCCAAACCGGCTCCGATCCCTACACCAATTAGCGCGAGCCACATGCCCTGAGAAATCACCAGGCGCAGAACGTCGATGCCGCGCGCACCGAGGGCCATACGAATTCCCATCTCATGAGTACGTTCACTCACGCCGTAACTCATCACTCCGTAAACGCCGATACTCGCAATCAACAACGCCAGAAAACCAAACACGCCAAGCAGCACCGCACCAAAGCGTGCCGGGAACAATGAGATGTCAATGTTATCTGCCAGCGACATTACATTGAATGCGGGAAGATTCGGATCGAGCGCTTGAACCTCACGCCGGACTGCCGCGGCCAGTTCCTTTGGATTACCGCTTGTCTGCACATGCAGGGTCATTGCCGGCTGTGGGTTCTGCAGGTAAGGCAGAAAAATGTATGCGGTGGAGTCCTCACCCAATGATCTGTATTTACTGTCCTTCACTACACCGACGATTTCCCATGAAGACGGCTGCCTCGACACGAGGCGAAGTCTTTGTCCGATTGGATTGGTGTTTGGAAAAAGATTTCGCACCAGCGTCTCATTAACGATTGCCACACGAGCAGCGCCTTCACGATCTCGATCGGTAAACTCGCGCCCGCTGAGTAACGGAACACCCAGAGTTCTAAAGAAGTTTGGTCCCACCGTGTTGTTGCCGACGACTGGCGGGTCCTCTCCCTGAGGTGGCTCGTGTCCCTCTACAAAAACGGGAGAAGAAAATGCCGGTGAATAGAAATAACTGAGCGGCGCAGACTGTGCGAGGCTGACACTTTGAACACCGGGTAAGGCTTGCACACGATTGCTCAACTGCTGATAGAACTGCTCAGCCTTCGCTGCATCGTATTTTTGTGCGGCTGTATTGAACGACAAGGTCAGAATGTGTTCGGCATCAAACCCGAATTGATGGTACGCGCATGATTCAAGCTCCTTAGAAACAAACCAGCCCCGATCAGGACGACAATCGAGAGCGCCACTTGTCCGATCACGAGAGCATTACGCAAGCTGAACATTCTCCGGCGATCGCCGTGTTGTTGGGAGAGATCTTTCAACGCGGGCACGAGGTCATGCTTTGACGCCTGTAGCGCGGGAACAAGTCCGAAAATAATTCCGGCGAGGACTGAAAGTAAGAAGGTGAAACTCAGTACTCGCCAGTCAGTATGAAACTCAACATTGACGGGCAAAGGAACAGCCGGCTTAAGTGCGGTCAACAAATTAACGAGCCAGAAGTTGAGAATTAAACCGGCCAGACCACCGGCAACGGCCAACACGATACTCTCGGTTAGCAGCTGCCGAATCAAACGACCGCGAGTTGCTCCGAGTGTCAGTCGAATCGCGACTTCCTTTCGACGGCGAGCAGCACGCGCAAGCAAGAGGTTGGCGACGTTTGCGCACGTAATCAATAAAACCAGTCCGACAACCCCGAGGAGTATTTGGGTGACGGGTTTTAGCATGCCTCGAAAACTCGGCCGGCCGTTACCGGCTGTGTACAGCGCGATTTGGAAGTTGCGGTTTGACTCCGGATAGCTCTGCGCCAGTCGACTGGCCACTACATTCATTCCTGCTTGCGCCTGACGCAGGGTCACGCCGTGCTTCAAACGTGCTATTACATCGAGGGTGCGCATGTTTCTGTTGTTACTCACACCAGCGGGGCCTGGTCTAACGCTCGCCCGCATCATCAGCGGAATCCAAATTTGCCGCGGAAAAGCTTCTTCAGCCCCAACGAAATCTTGCGGAGCCACCCCTACGATCGTGAATTGAACACCATTGAGGACCAGCGACTTGCCGACGACGGTTGCGTCGCTATTAAAACGGCGCTGCCAAAGGTTGTGACTGATGACAGCGACTGGAGACGCACCTGGAGTCTTATCCTCATCAGGTACGAATGTGCGACCCAATTCGGCCTTGACTCCCAAAACGTCAAAGTAATTACCCGAGACGAGAGTGCCTTCAACGCGTTCTGATTGACCGTTGCTTCCCAGATTCAAACCAACCCATTCGTAAGCCATCACGCCATCGAAGAGTTCAGTTTGTTCCTGATACTCGAGATACTCGGGATAAGAGGTTGGGTTATCGCGATCCGAAAAGATCCAGACGAGGTTTTGTGGAGAAGCAACCGGCAGCTGCCTGAGAAAAACAGAATTTGCGAGGCTGAAGACTGTCGTATTTATCCCAATTCCCAGCGCCAGCGTGAGTATTGCAACTATAGTGAAGCCCGGACGCTTTACCAAACTCCGAAGAGCGTAACGAAGATCTTTAATTAGATTTTCCATAATCCCCCCAGTTCTTTTAGCCGCGGATATTACGGATTAAATCCGGATTTATTTCCGCGTCATCCGCGTTTACTCATACGCCAACAGCGCGTTGTCATGAACCTACACTGCGGTTGCGGCTTGTCGAAGAAGCTCGCGCGGGATGTTCGAGCCGCTCACCACCAATACGACGTTTTGACCGGCGTACGCCGCTGAGTCTTGAAGATATGCTGCGGTCGTGGCCGCGCCTGCAGGCTCGGCAACGATATGCTCGTCGTATAGAAGCGTCCTGATGGCGTGGACCATCTCGTCTTCCGACACCAAACACACATCGTCAACCAACTCCCGGATCGCGCGAACGTTCGGCTCGAGCGGGACATACGTCGCTAATCCATCCGCAATCGTGTCGCACGTCTCCATCGCGACTACACGACCTTCCTGCCACGAACGCACATACGATGGCGCTCGTTCAGCCTGTACGCCAACTATCTTCACAGCCGGATGCCGACGCTTCGCTTCTGACGCTACACCGCGGATTAGAGCAGTATCGCCCATCGGAACGAGAATCACATCCGGCGCCGGCAGTTCGTCAAGAATTTCGGCGGCAATTGTGGCGGTACCTACAGGAACGAGAACATCGACCCCATCGTCGAGAAAGTAGTAATCGTGTTCTCGTGCGAATTCCGTTGCTGCGTTTCCGAGAGACTCAGGCTTCCACTCAACCTCCTTAACGGTCGCACCAAGTTCAACGATTCGCGAGCGTTTGATCGGGTTGGGAGATAGGGGAAGGAATATCGTTGCCGGAAGGTTTGCAAGCCGTGCGGCGTAAGCGACAGCCGAACCATGATTTCCGGTGCTTGCCGCAACCACGCCTCTTATCGGTGGCTCGCCATTCTTCGCCCGACGCTCAACAGTCTTCATCAGAGCGTAAATCGCCCCGCGCGGCTTGAATGAGCCGGTAGGCAAATCGATCTCGAGTTTAAAATGGATTCTTGTGCCCGAATCCCGCCCTAACCGCTCTGCTTGCACCAACCGCGTGGGCCTGAGAAATTGCCGCAACAATTCGCGCGCATCGTTAATTTGTTCGTTCGTCACCAGCTCCCTTTATTGGCCTTAACAATAAAACGACGATGTTACTACATCACGCAAACATAACTGTGCAAGACTTTGCACAACTGAAAGCATCTTCTACTATTAAGAAGAGTGTTATTCTAGGACCCCCCTCCTGTTCTTACCCCCCATGACCGAGCCTAATGGAAACTTACCGGGTACAAACAACTTTAGGTCGTATGTTGAGCCTTGACGCGTTGCGGGGCGGCGCGGCACTGGCTGTCGTCACCTACCACGCGCTTGGCACAGCGCCGCAAACAGCATTCAGCGGTTGGGAATGGTGGCTGCCGCAGATTGCTTCCGGCCTGGTTCATTTTGCCTTTGCGGGCATTTACCTCTTCTTTGTCATCTCCGGCTTTTGCATCCACCTGTTCTGGGCGAAAGCACGCGCGGCAGGTGTGGACCAGCCTCGAATCAACTTTTCCTATTTCTGGAAACGGCGCGTTCGCAGGTTATACCCGCCGTACATTCTTGCTCTTACTTTGTACCTGTGTTACCTCGCATACAAAACGCCCGTTCACGTCACTGGCTTTTACGTGTGGGACATACTGCTTCACGCGTTCATGTTACACAACCTGGACACTCGCACCGCCTACACAATCAACGGCGCATTCTGGACACTCGCCATCGAAGAACAGTTGTACCTGGCTTATTTCCTTTTGTTATTTCTGCGCATCCGCTTTGGTTGGACCAAAACGTTGGTGTGGTGCTTGTCCGCGCGCTTCGGCTGGCTGATTATGAGCCGGTATTTGAGCTTCCGCTTCGGGATTGATATTCCCATTGGCGAATCGGCCGCGTCAAATTGGTTCATCTGGGCCCTGGGTGCGCTGAGCGTGGAAGCAGCTTTAGGAATTACAAAGCTTCCGCAATGGTGTTACAGGCGTGTACACGGCGTGCTGGCTCTGAGCTTCGCAATCGCCCTCGTTCAGTTGTTACCGTTTGTGAATATCAGCTGGCTTCATGATGTTGGTTGGTTACTGATGAATCCTTCGTGGGCGGTCGGATTTTTCATCCTGGTGAACTACGTCGTCAGGGCCGAGCTGCGCTGGCGCCAAAGCTCACGGCCGGTGCCGTACTGGATCTCGGCGCTCGCATCAATCGGTCTTATCTCTTACTCACTGTACCTGACTCATTCTTTCGTGCTGATGCACTGGTACTGGTTTGGTTTTACGCGACTGCACATTCGTTCGATTTCAGTGCTGATAATGGTTCCATTGTCGGTCGCGTTTGCATGGTTGTACTTCCGTATCTGTGAACGACCATTCATGACGTCAGCTTCCACGGTAAGAGCAAAACCCACTGCTGCGATAGAACAGGAGATTGAACTCGCCCGCGATGCCGCATGAGGTCGATATTCAACCAGACTAAATCTGTAATGCTCGTCGACAAGGTTAAGAGCTGCGGGCGAACTTTTGCACGTCGGTCCAGTAGCGTGGTGGGATTAGCAGAGTGTGGACCATCGATTGGACGGGCCGCCGTCCGATGATTCCGTACGCTTGCGCAAGACCAGGGATCAGAGGATGTGAGTTCAGACGGAGCAACCGCCGCACTTCATCAGGCACCAGCACCGCTTGCACTTCCATGAGCAACCAGTAGCGCCACACACCTAAATGTCTGCGGTATGATTGGAAGAGCATGGCTGTGTGTTTGCTATAACTCAGATCGCGAACGAGGTGTCGATACCGATCCATTTTCCAATCAGCATAAGATTCGGGTAACGCTGAAATGTGTAAGGCCTCGCCAATCCGCAGAAATACTTCAAATAATTCACTCTTCTGATTTTGAGAAAGTGGTCCATACAGGAGCGAGTACGCACGCTGCGAATAGTCGATCAACATATAAAGCACGTCGCGGTAAGCCCAATCAGGTATCGTTTGCCCGCGCTGCTGCTCGACGAGTGCGTGTTGCGCGTTGATTCGATCCAGAGTGCGTCGCGCCTTCTCTTCATCTGCGAACACAATGTCCTGGGCGTAACGAACAGTTGAGAAGAGCCGTCCAATCGGATCACGCGGAATCTCACCGGTAAAGAAAAGCCAATCGACGGCGCGGTTGAGTGCAAACTCAGCGGCGGCGCCGGCAAAGATAAGGAGAACAAGATCAGGATTGCCCCAGATGGTGCGCACGATTGAATGACGCTGTACAAAATCGCCACTGGCGCTTGCGGGGATTGCGGGAGTGGAAGTATTTAACAAGACGTCTACCATTCAAAAGAAGCAGAGAGGTTTACTTATAGGAGGACCATATGACCATTTCATTCAGCCGCAATCTTGCTGTCGTGATTGGTATCCTAACACCTATAGCTGAAACCGTTCGACGTTGGAACCAGTTAGGACAGCTCAGTGTCTGGCCCATTTGGCTCGATGATTTCGTGTTGGGAGCTTTCCTCCTCTATGGAGCGTGGCGTACACGAAGAGATGTTCGCACCGGCCGGCCTTTTCTCGCAGCAGCCTGGGCGTTTACGTGCGGCATGGCATACTCAAGTCTCGTATCTCAGTTACAAAATCTGAATCAGCCTGACCCAGCGCAGATATCTTCGGCATTCGTGGCAGCGATTAAGGGTCTAGGACTCGTGCTGGCGATTTTGGCTTTGATTGTGAGTCTCAGAGGATCGCCTGAAGAGCACGCACGATCATTGGAGACAGTTTCCTGATTGGCAGTCCGCTCTATTGAAATAACAACTGCCTACCGGTGGCGAGATCAAAAATCACGTCCCGGTCTCGGGGACGTTGGACGTATAGGAATTGCTTCAGTCGCTCCTGTTCCTGTACCCGGTCAATGCCGATGCGAAAGCCAGGAACGGTTCCTTCGGCGATGAGCCAGGTTTGGCCTTCCCATTCGAGCGAGAGACCATTTTGCGCGGGGAAGCCACCTCGCTTCACGGCGACCGTGATGTGGTCGGGTGTATAGACGAATAAATAGTCTTCGCCGAGTTGCTCCAGCAGCGAGCCGAGGAGAATGGTTTTGTTGCTGCAATCCGACACTCCCGTCATCAAAACTTCGTTCGGCCTCTTTAACATCTCGAAATTGTAGGTGGCCTCGCGCAGGTCGTATGTGATTTCGCGCGAGACGAAATCAAGCACGCGTTGCACGCGCAACTCGCGCCCGCCTTCGCCAGCGGCCGGAATGGCGCGGATCAGTTCACCAACGAACCGGTGCAGCGACGTTTCTTCGGGCCGTGCAACGAACGCGCCGTGGTTGGCGAAGATGACGGGCAAACCCGCTCGGCTTTTCCCCGTCTGCGCGCGCATTCGTCCACCGAAGATAGTCTTGTTCTGGACAAAGTCATTCAACTCGCGCATGTCGAGCTTGTAGATCCCTGACACGAAATGGAATTCGAGCACGGCCTGCGGATCAAACTTGACGTTGTCGACAGCCGTCTTAAAGAAGTAGTGCTTGTTTTCGGAGCGGCGCAGTGAATACTTGCCAAGACGAAGCCGGCCCGCGCCGTCGTCCTCCGCCAGCACGATACGCTTCGGGTCGACTACGAAGCGGGCGATTATCGCGTCGAACGTCTGCCCTGTCTGATCCGGCTGTGGAACAGCGAAGTAGACTTCGCGATCGGATAGTTGCAGCAGCTCCAGCCTCGCGGGTCCGAGCACCTGCTCAGCCAATCTCTCGCCCGCGAATCCCGGTTGCGCGAGATATGAGAGCAACATGTTGCGGGTGCGCTCGTCGAAGCTCTGCGGAGCAAGATCCCTCCGCATCGCCGCCCTCCGGCGTAAATCGGCGCGCCACGTGTAGAGAGCCCAGCCAGCGCCGCACAATGCAACTGCGATAATGACGAGCAGAACCAGCTTCCATGATTTCGAACCGGTGGGCACGTCGCGTGCGAAACTGGGGATGGGCGAATCGGGATGCGGCGATTCCGGCGCGCTCGAGTTCGCGTCGTTGCTGTCGCACGTCGCACCACAACGTTCACAGACCTGGTCGCTCGACCAATTGACAAGACCGCAGTGAGGGCATTTCAGTTGATTCATTAATTTCTCCGATTGAGGATTTGATCGATCGCAGATGTTCGAATCGCTACCAGGCTTTGCACAAAATAACCACACGGTTCTTCTCTGTGCAACCTCTGTGTTCTTTGTGACTCTGTGGTTGATGAATCCCGAGCAAAACACACCACAGAGTCACCGAGAACACAAAGGTTGCACACAGGAAACTCAAATAACCGACTTTTGTGCAAAGCTGCGTGGAATTTTCTATATTGACTTCTCTTCGCGCTGCCCTGAAAATGACGCCCAAGTCAGCCTAGCCCATCTCTGACTCGATTGCGGTCCCCAACCAACTATTCGAGACCTTTTAGGTGAATACCTATCTATGATTTTCCTTCACCCCTCTTCATTGCACTTCCGTCGCGTTGTGCTGGTCGGAGTTGTGTGCCTGCTTGCAACTGTCTCTGGCGTGGTTTTTGTCGCTGCGGACAACGACGTCAGTGATCTTTCACCCGTTTCATCTGACGCCGCCGCACCCCGCGCGCCCGGCAAAAACAGAATTGCCGAACAATTTGGTGCGTTACCACTCAGCTTCGAGATCAACAAAGGCCAGGCCGATCAGTCGGTGAAATTCGTGTCGCATGGACCTGGTTACGACCTTTTCCTGACTGCGACTGAGGCTGTTCTGAGATTGCGAAAGCCGCGTACTCTGGAAGTAGAAAAATTGAAAGACCAGGCTCTCGAAAAAACCGTTGCCGGCACAGATGTGCGCGAGGGTACGGTGGTGCGATTGAAGATGCTCGGCGCTAACGCCACATCTCAAGCCGAAGGCCAGGACGAACTGTACGGCAAAGTGAACTACTTCATCGGCAACGATCAGTCGAAGTGGCGCCGCAATGTTCCGACTTATCGAAAGGCATATTTCAACGATATTTATCCCGGCATCGATCTCGTCTACTACGGCAAACAACGCCAACTCGAATATGACCTGATCGTCGCTCCTGGCGCCAATCCTAAAGTCATCAGATTCACTATCGAAGGTGCAGATCAACTTCGTGTCGATAAGACCGGAAGATTAGTTCTCGGTTTGAAGCACGGCGAAGTCTCTTTGAATAAGCCGGTGAGCTACCAACTCGATGAAAACGGCAATCGACGCGAAGTAAAAGTCGCCTATGTCCTCGATGGCAACGAAGTCAGGTTCAAACTCGAGCGATTCGACTCGAGCAAGCCTTTGATCATCGATCCGGTGCTGATCTATTCGACTCTGCTAGGCTCGCTCGGCAGCGACAACTCTTTCGGGATCGCAGTCGATTCCCAGGGAAGTGCATACATCACGGGCACGACCGACAATACGACGTTCCCCACCACTCCAGGAGCGTTCAAAACCACCACCCCTCTTGGCGGAGGAGCATTCGTTTCGAAACTCGATCCGACCGGCAGCACACTCGTTTACTCAACCTATCTCGGCGGCGGCTTCGGCACGAGGGGACTTGCGATCGCAGTGGATTCAGCCGGAAATGCTCATGTCACCGGAAGCACGAACTCGATCGACTTTCCTCTCGCCAATCCCTTAAAGACAAGTAGCAACTTTTTTAAGACTACCGATGCGGCAGCAAATTGGAACAATCTGAATTTGGGGATAGTTGATACTGTGAACGTGATTGGGATAGCTCCGAGTGCGCCAAACACTATCTACGCGGAGACCATCAACGGAGTCTATCGCAGCACGGATGCCGGAGCGACGTGGTCCAAGACATCCGCTACCAGTTTTGCGGGCATTGGCGGCTTTGCCTCTGCGAATGCGTTGGCGGTAGATCCCACCAACCCTTCGGTTCTGTACGCGGGGCATTTTTTCGGTCTCTTTAAGTCGACGGATGGCGGCAATAACTGGATCTGGTATAACACGCCGCCGCTAAACACCGCACAAGTCTTGTCGATCGTTTTCGATCCTTCAACGCCTGCGACCATGTACGTTGGTACAAACACCGGTGTGTTCAAAAGCACAGATAGCGGAGCCACCTGGATCGCACAAAATAACTTTGGCTTACCTGGAGTGCCAAACGTTAACACCCTGGCCATCGATCCATCGGCGCCTTCAACAATTTACGCGGGCACAGAAGGCAATGGTTTTTTCAAATCAACAAATGGCGGCGGACTGTGGAGCGCAATGAACAATGGGATGGGTGGTAATACCCCGACGTTTATCAGAGCTATTGTCATCGACCCCGCAAATCCTGCGACGATTTACACCGGCCACCGGTCGGGAAACTTCGGCGGCGGGATCAATAAGAGTACGAATGGTGGGGCTTCGTGGACTCCTCTCACCAACGACGTGTCGCCGAATACGTTGATCTTTGCGATGGCGGCAAACCCTTCAGCCGTTTACGCAGCGACTAGCGGCGGCGGCATTATCAAAACGACAAACGGTGGGAGTAGCTGGACCAGCACCAATGCCGGTCTGGGGAGCACGTTTGTACACAGCCTCGTCACCGATCCAACTAATGCAGCGATTCTTTACGCCGGAACAAGCGGCTCGGGGTTGCCGGATGCCTTTGTAACTAAACTGAATTCCTCTGGTTCCGGCTTGTTGTTTTCAACTCTCGTCGGAGGAAACGGAGAGGATACCGGCAACGCTATTTCTGTCGACGGAAGCGGAAACATCTCCATCGCAGGCCAAACTAACTCTGCTAACTTTCCTGCTGTGAACGCCTTTCGTTCGACAGTGACTTTTAATGGCAACTGCGCGACTGGTTTCGTCACGAAGTTGAATCCGTCGCTTCCATCGTATGTCTTTTCCACGTATCTCGGCGCTGGCCAGTGCGAGACCGTGAATGGCCTCGCTACAGATAACTCCGGTAACGTTTACGTAACGGGCAGAGCCAGCGCCGGCTTTCCAACAGTAAATGCATTTCAGTCTGGATTAGCTGGGTCACAGTTCGACACGGATGCTTTCGTCACAAAATTCATGGCTGATGGCTCAGTGGTCTATTCCACTTATCTTGGCGGCGCCGCTGCCGATACTGGTTTCGGAATTGCTGCGGATTCGTCGGGAAACGCTTACATTACCGGCTCCACCAGTTCCTCGAATTTCCCCTTGATGAATCCGATTCAAGCGGCGATAGGCCCACCTCAGTCTGGCTTTCAGCAAGACGCCTTCGTTACCAAGTTCAACAGCCAGGGGTCAGCACTTGTTTACTCTACCTACCTGGGGGGAACAGGATTCGAGGGAGGCCGCGCCATTGCTGTTGACTCGGCTAACAACGCCTACGTCACGGGCAGTAGCGACTCTGTTGACTTTCCATTGGTTGCAGGCGCACTACGGACCAAGAGCGCGATACACAAGAGCACCGATGCCGCGGCAAACTGGAGCAACGATAATTACGGTTTCACCGGGGCTTCTCCCTTTTTCGCAGGCTCGGTCGTCACTGATTTGGCAATCCATCCCACGCAGCCTTCAACACTTTATGCGGGAACGGGAAATGGCATTTTCAAAAGCACGAATGGTGGCAGAACGTGGGCCGCAATTAACAACGGTCTTCTGAACCGCAACGTGGTTGCGCTTGTTATTAATCCGTCAAATCCGTCTATCCTCTATGCAGCGACCGCAGGGTCCGCAATAGGCAACACTGGTGTGTATAAGAGCACTGATGGTGGGGATAGTTGGAATCTCCGCAGCAATGGAATAAGCAGCCCCAATCTGGTCAGTCTCGTTATCGATCCGGTTATTAAGAATACGCTTTATACGGCATTCTCTACCGGTGGCCCCGGTACTCACCTCTATAAGACTATCGATGGAGCAGATAATTGGAATTTGGTTGGAACGCAGCCACCTTCGATTCCCGGATCAATCGCTATCGACCCACAGAACCACACGACACTCTATGTGGCGGATACAGTAAGTGGCGGAGGCGTTTACAAGAGCATCGACGGCGGGATGACGTGGCTATCTCTTGGATTGTTAGGTTCAAGCGCCCGCTCTGTCGCAGTCAGTCCATTTACCGCCGGACTGGTGTATGCGGGGACGGACCAGGGCTTATATAAAAGTGTCGACGGCGGCAGTAACTGGACGCTTATACCTTCGGTATCAGGGAAGGTTGTTTTCGATCCACTAAGTCCATCAACAGCGTATTTGTTGTCAGCGGAGTTCAAGCCGAACCCGTCATTCACGCAAGCGCCACAGGGTGTTTTCAAAACCACCGATAACGGGCAAACGTGGATTCGGATGAACAAGGGGATCGAATCATCTGTTGCAACGGCCCTGGCGATCAATCCCTTGAGGTCTTCAACGCTGTACGTCGCGGTAAAGCCCCCCGACGTTGTCGATGTGTTTGTCACCAAAATCAATCCAGCCGGCAGCAGTTTGATTTACTCGACGTTCATTGGCGGCCCGCTTGCGGATAGTCTCGCCATCGCCAGTGCTCAACCGTCCGGGATAGCGGTTGACACCTCGGGTAATGCTTACGTCACCGGGGTGGCATCGTCGCCGGGTTTTCCCGTAAGTCCTGGTTCTTATCAACCTTTCATACGTGGTGGGAATGATACTTTCATTTCGAAGCTCGGGACGTCGTACATCATCAGTGGCGTCGTACTGGATGCCGGCATCACGCCTTTGGGCGGGGTGGAAGTTGTGTTGAATGATGGAACGTCCCTGACCACCGTGTTGACGGAAAGCGACGGCTCCTACCAATTTTCACGATTGCGCGAAGGAGGAAACTACACGGTAAGCGCAGCCACGCCTCACTTCACCATCACGCCCGCGAGCCAGACGTTCAACAATCTCAACAGTGATCAGGTTTTGAATTTCAACGCCGTCACCAGCGGTTCTCCGTTTTACACGATTAGCGGTCAGGTAACGGAGAATGGCGTTGCGCTAGCCGGCGTCACGCTCACACTCAGCGGTTCTCAATCGGGGCTGAGAACTACAGACAGTAACGGAAACTATTCATTTGAACTCATCGGCGGCGGCAACTATACCTTAACGCCCTCGATGGTTGGTTTCAGCTTTGGGCCAACAAGCCAGACCTTCAACACCCTGAGCGGTCCGCAAGTGGCTAACTTTGCTGCCACTCGCCAGTCTTTCGTGGTCACAAACAACAACAATCACGGCGCCGGCTCGTTGCGGGATGCGATTATCAATGCCAACGCCACGCTTGGCGCAGACACCATCACCTTCAACATTCCTGGACCAGACGTGAAGGTGATTAGTCTGTTGACTGCGTTGCCTGAGATAACGGAGCAGGTGGTTATCGACGCGACCACTCAACCCGGGTACGCCGGCACACCGCTGATTGAACTTGATGGAACAGGAGCCGGCAATTCTGCCAGCGGCCTCGTCATCAAAGCAGGCGGCAGCACGGTACGTGGTTTAGCCATTGGAAAGTTCCTTGGTACTGCGGGCATCTGGTTGAACGGCTGCAACAATAATCTCATTCAAGCAAATTATCTCGGCATCGCTGCAGACGGAGCCACTGCGCGGCAAAACACGCGCGGAATTGTCCTTGATAACTCATCTAACAACGTGATCGGAGGCGCCTCTCCAGCCACCCGCAACGTAATCTCAGGAAATGGGGCTGGTATCGACATTGTCGGCAACGGCAATGTTGTTCAGGGGAACTTTATCGGAACGAATGCGACAGGAACGGCAGCGGTTGCTAACAATGCCGGAGTATCGATCTCAGATTTGTCACCGGCGATCTCTACTGAAAACGTCATCGGTGGCACTGCCGCTGGTGCAGGCAATCTCATTTCCGGAAATCAAACAGGGATAGCGACGCAGGGCACCGGCACTACGATTCAGGGTAACTTGATCGGAACAGACATCGCGGGCACAAACAAGATTCCTAACACGAACGGCATTGTGGCTACAGGACAGAACACACTCGTCGGCGGTCTTACTCCTGAGGCGCGAAATGTCATCTCCGGCAATAGTGGCGACGGCGTTTACCTGCGCGGCGCCGGTAATAAGTTACAGGGCAATTACGTCGGAACGGACATCACCGGGACTCTGGCATTGGGTAACAATGGCAATGGTGTCGTTGCCGGAGAGAATGCGTTGATCGGCGGCACTGTGCCGCAAGCGCGAAACATTATCTCTGCAAACGGCCCGACCTTTGGAAACGTCAACTTTGGAAACGTTGCCCTTGGTTACAACAACTCCGGCGCATCGGCGACTGTGCAGGGGAACTACATCGGCACCGACGTCACCGGCATGCGCGCCCTTGGAGGCTCATTTGCGGGAGTCAACATTATCAGCAACGGCAACTTAATCGGCGGCGTTGTTCCCGGCTCAGGCAATATCATTTCTGGAAATGGAGTCGGCATCCAAATCGGAAGCTTTGGGGCGAGTCCACCTGTGGGAAATACCATCCAGGGAAACGTCATCGGATTAAACGCAATGGGAAATGGACCATTGCCGAACGTTCTGGAAGGCATTGCCTTTACAAACGGAGTGAATAATACGATCGGCGGTACGCAGAGTGAGGCAGCCAACAGGATTGCCTTCAATGGTAGTAGCGGCGTGGCGATGGCTGCTGGTACCGGCAATGCCCTCAGGCGCAACTCCATTTTTTCAAACAACGGCCTGGGAATAGATCTCGGTGAAGATGGCGTCACTCCCAACGATATTAACGACGCTGACACTGGTCCAAACCAGCGCCAAAACTTCCCGGTAATAACGACAGTGCTTTCGTCTGCCAATAGCACGTCGATTCAGGGAACTCTGAATTCGATACCCAACACCACTTTTCAAATCGATTTCTATTCGAATGCGGCCGTGGATTCAATCGGCAATGGAGAAGGAGCTGAGTTTTTCGGCACGGCGCCGGTAAGTACGGATGCGAACGGCAACGCGACTATCAACGCGACCGTCCCAGTTGGTTTGCCGGCCGGCCGGGTGATTACAGCAACGGCGACTGACCCCAACGGAAACACGTCGGAGTTTTCGGCGGCTGATGCTGCGGCAGCAACCGGCAGTGTCGAGTTCAGCAACGCCATATTCAAGGTAATCGAAGACATTGGCATCATAACGCTGACTGTTGGACGCACGGGCGGCACCGCAGGTAACCTGACCGTTGACTATTCAACCGTCGATGGCACCGCAGTCGCTGGTCAGGATTACACGGCCACTGCGGGCACCTTGAATTTCAGTGCCGGTGAAACGAGCAAGACGATTCAGATTCCGATTCTCGATAACGCGCCGATAGAACCGGATGAAGTGTTCACGGTGTCGTTGCGCAACACTCCGAGTCTTGAATCTATGGGAGGGCGCACCACCGCGACTATTACGGTGCAGGACCACTCAACAATTCCCACGATGTCCATACTCGATCTGTTTGTAACGGAAGGTAATCCTGGTACCACAACAGAGGTTTCATTTAGGCTCCAGATTTCGGCGGCGACTGGCCGGACAGTGGGTGGTAACTTCGCCACCTCAAACATCAGTGCATTTGGCGGCGCTAGTTGTAATGACCAGGGGGTTGATTACGAAACCAGGGCCGGCACGTTCTCATTCGAAACCGGCTCGACTCAAACTAATATCCTCGTGAAGGTCTGCGGCGATACCAATGCCGAAGCAAATGAGACGTTCCGCGTCATCCTTTCAAACGTTTCCGGAGCGACGGTTCTCCCTTCGGCTCAGGGACTCGGCACGATCGTCAACGACGACGTGCTTGGATTGATCCTCGAAGAGTCAGGTCCGAGTTCCAATCAGGCTGCTGCTCTCGATCAGCTTCTCGGGCTCAGAGATCCGTTCCCCATCGTAACTATTCCGGAATGGTATGCGACGGGATCGGATCGAAACACGCGTGTGGTCCTGTTTGCGCGAAACCTGCAACTGAATCCTGGCGAGGCGCCGTCAGCGGTGGTTGTGAGGCTGCAAAGTAGTACTTTCCAACTTTTCGACTTGCCGGCTCAAGACGTGCGCCCGATACCTGGTACCGAGTTCACGCAAGTGATCATCAGGCTGCCGGACAATGTGTCGCCCGGTACGTGTACGTTCAACATCAGGGCGCACACTCGCATAAGCAACATCGGCACCTTTAGAATCGCACCGTAAGGATCTAAGCGGACTCGTCGAGTGAGAAGTATGAACCGATTACCATCTCTCAAGCTGGTCATGATTTGGTTGGCTTTCTCGGTCGGTGCGGCAACCGTTGTGATAATTTTCTTCGATTTTCCAAAGTGGCACGGACTTGCGCAACGAGCGGTCGAAACAAACGGTAAAGTTACAGCCAAAGAACCGGCCAATCACATGTCGATCAGATATTCTTATCGAGTTGGAGAACAAACCTATACGGGTACCGGTCAGAGCGGAGATCCCAATCCTGAATTCGACAATATCAATGTAGGGGATTCGATTAAGGTTTTTTATGATGCTGAGAATCCAGAAGTATCAAGTGCAGATTCTCCGGATCGCGCGTCATCTACAATCATGATGGTTGTTTTGTTTGCGATGATAGCCGCTCCGATCGTCGGCTTCGTAGGTCTTTACCAAAAGGGATGGCTTCCGTTATCGGACCAACCTCGCAGCTAACACACGTCTGGACAAACTTCGGTTAACAAACACCAAGCTTGGACACAGTCAGTACCACCTCGCGGTAGCGGGTAGGGTGCTGCGCAGCATTTTCGTGGGAGCCTACGGCGTACCCACCCGCTATCGCAGGTGGTACTGACTATATCCAAGGTTGACGTCCGATTCTGAGGCCAGGCATGTCCAACTATATTGGCGCTATAGATCAAGGCACCACCAGCACTCGCTTCGTCGTCTTCGATCGCTCTGGCCGCATCTCGGCTATCGCCCAGAAAGAGCACGAACAGATTTTTCCGAAGCCTGGCTGGGTTGAGCACGACCCTGACGAAATCTGGCGGCGAACAACGGAAGTCATCGAAGAAGCCATGCGGCAAAAAGGTCTGCAGCCTGAAGACCTTGCTGCGATCGGCATCACCAATCAACGCGAAACCACGGTGGTCTGGAATCGCAAGACTGGCCATGCGATTTACAACGCCATCGTATGGCAGGACACACGCGTTGAATGTGACGTCGCATCTTTCGCTGCACAAGGAGGTCAGGACCGCTTCCGCGACCAAACCGGTCTTCCCCTCGCCACCTATTTCAGTGGCCTCAAAATCCGTTGGATCCTCGACAACGTTCACGGCGCGCGTGAACTCGCCGAAGCCGGCGAACTTGCCTTCGGCAACATCGACAGCTACCTCGTTTGGAAGCTCACCGGCGGCATTCATGTTACCGATGTCACCAACGCCAGCCGAACGCAACTCATGAACCTCGAAACTTTGGCGTGGAGCAATGAACTTCTCGAAGCATTTAACATTCCCGCTTCCCTGCTCCCCAAAATAGTTTCCAGTAGTGAAGTTTATGGACATGCGAAACTCGCTTCAGTAGCAGGCGTACCGATAGCTGGAATTCTTGGCGACCAACAGGCCGCGCTGGTTGGTCAAACCTGCTTCGACCGTGGCCAGGCCAAGAACACATATGGCACCGGTTGTTTTCTGCTCATGAACGCTGGCGAAAGACCTGTTCAGTCCAGACACGGACTGATCACCACCGTCGCCTTCAAATTTGGAGAACAACCTGCACGCTACGCTCTTGAAGGCAGCATCGCGATCACCGGCGCTCTCGTTCAGTGGCTGCGCGACAATCTCGGTCTTATCTCCTCGAGCTCTGATGTTGAAACACTCGCGCACACGGTCAAAGATAACGGCGGCGTGTATATCGTCCCAGCGTTCTCGGGCCTCTTCGCTCCTTACTGGCAATCGTCGGCGCGAGGCGTCATCGTAGGTCTCACGCGTTACGCGAACAAAGGTCACCTTGCGCGCGCTACCCTGGAGGCCACCGCCTATCAAACCCGCGAAGTCCTCGAAGCCATGGAACTCGATATGAAAACCAGGATCGATGTTCTCCGCACCGATGGCGGCATGGTTGTCGACGATCTGCTAATGCAATTTCAGGCTGATATCCTCGGTCGCGATGTCATTCGACCGCTAGTTCAGGAAACGACTGCACTCGGCGCCGCCTACGCCGCTGCTCTTGCCGTGGGCTTCTACAAAGACCTCGCCGAACTGAAGGAACAGTGGCGCATCGATCGCACCTGGAAGCCGTGTATGGACGCACAGACTCGCGAAAGTCTTTTCGCTGACTGGAAAAAAGCCGTCAGCCGTTCTCTCAACTGGATAGATTGAGGGAAAGTCGCTGGAGGAGGATTCAATTCTTGCTACACTGGAGTGCAGCGTTTACTTTCCTGGATTTGAATTTGGCTGCACCTCTTTGTAATCGATATGAATAAGGAACCTGCTCTTGCCCGTTTCAAACGGATTGCCTGGAAGCCGCTAGTAACCGATCAGGAAGGTCGACAGGATGCCTCGGAGTTCTCGGGTATACCGTGGCTGAACGGCGAGGAAGGATGGCCCAGCTGTCCGAACTGTCACAAGCATTTGCAGCTTTTGCTTCAGTTAAATTTGTCTGAGCTTCCCGCGGTGTTGTTGGGTGAGTTCGGCGACGGAATAATCCAGTTGTTCTATTGCACAAGCCAAAACCCGCACTGTGAAGTTGAATGTGAAGCCTTCTTCCCATTTTCAAAGAGCGTACTCATCAGATTGATTCCGAAAGAGAATGAGCCTTCCGTTGTTCCTATTCCATCAATTGAAGATCTTTTCCCACCGAGGCTTATAACTGGATGGCAGGAAACCGACGATTATCCGAATTGGGAAGAAGGAACCTCTTTAGGCATCGAGATGGAGGAGATGAAGTGGGAACAATTATCTGATGAGGGCTTCCCTGTGTCAGGAGACAAGTTAGGAGGTTGGCCCCATTGGATTCAAGGAATTGAGTATCCCGTTTGCCCCGATTGTGGGGATCGGATGCGGCTCGTGTTCCAAATAGACTCCAACGACAATCTTCCAATTGAATTTGGTGATATCGGATGTGGTCACATCACTCAGTGCAAAACCCACAAAGAGCGATTGGCTTTTGGCTGGGCCTGTGGCTAATGACGTATCTCTAGTGCTCTATGAATAAATACATCTTAAAAAGTGTTGGGGCGGTGTTGGCGGGATTGATCTTCATCGGTATTACGCACACTGGAACAGACGCTATCCTCGAAAATATCGGAGTGTTGCCAAAAGGTCATCTTCATGTGGGGACAGGACTCATCCTTATGGTTATTAGTTATCGCGCAGTCTTAAGTTTCATCGGATGTTACATCACGGCGCTACTCGCTCCTAAAAGTCCCATGAAACACGCACTCGCACTTGGAATTGTGGGCGTGTTATTGAGCACCGCGGGCGCTATTGCCACAGCAAACATGAACCTGGGTCCATCGTGGTACGCCTGGACTCTCGTAGTATGTTCATTGCCGACCGCGTGGCTCGCCGGAAAACTGTATGAAGTGCGTTCGCGCCCGCAGTTGCTACGATAAGGAGGTGTTCCCCTGAGACAGTCTGCAGACGTGCTTAGAATTTTCTTGCACATCCTTAATGTCCTGTAGCATCCTGTGCCACATATGCGGAGAACGAGCAAGCTGCTTCCGAAACTCACTGCATTATTGATTATCTTAATTTCAGCCATAGCTCTTTCGGCTTCAGCCTCAGCTAAATCGCATAGACCACAACAAGAGCAATCCCCTCAACCGTCGTGTGCTGATGATCCGGATCTGATCAATGCTGACCGTCCCGGAATCGCCGACGGCAGCACCGTGATTGGCGCCAAAACATTTCAGCTCGAAAGTGGAATTCAGCAGGAATTTCGCCAGAGCGGAGATAGTCGTGAGCATACGTTCTTCGTTCCTACTTTGCTGCGATTTGGAGTCGACAATCACGCGGAGTTTCGCATCGAGGGAAATACGTTTACTCGAGTCACGACGTCTGATTCAACAGAGATCACGTCCGGCTTTGCGCCGTTGTCATTGGGTTTCAAATATCAGTTCTACAAATCAAAAAGTTGTCATCAGTTCTCGCTGGGGACCATTGGCCGCGTTTTTCCCACGTGGGGATCAAGAGAGTTTCGCCCGCAACACACGACTGGTGATATCCGTTTGGCGGCTGATTGGGATTTCGCACCGAAGCTTTCATTGAATCCGAACATTGGCATCGCACGGTATGAAGACGATCAAGGGCGATCGTTTACGGCAGGATTGTTTGCGATAACACTGAATTATCTTCCGAAGAAACGGTTCAATCCATTCGTCGATGTCGGTGTCCAGTCTCCGGAAGTCAAACATGGCCCAGCAGGTGCGATTCTCGATAGCGGGGTGGCTTTAATAATCGGGCAGAACCTTCAGCTAGATGCGGAGGTCGGAACGAGGGTGCACGGAGATACAGGACCTCATCCCTTCCTGTCATTCGGCATTAGCTGGCGAGCGAGAATGGGTCATCCAGGTAAATAGAGGATTTGGAACCTTGCTTTGATTTGATATCCAGGCCCTCGTTACCGTCTGGACCATCTTGTTCGTGCCATTCAGGCCAAAGTGAATAGATACGATGCCGCAACCAAATACTGACAAGCTCGCTGTACTCATTGATGCCGACAATGCTCAGGCATCACTCATCAATGACCTGTTGCGAGAGGTGGCGCGGTATGGTACGGCGACGATCAAACGTGCGTACGGTGACTGGACAACACCTAATCTCAATAGCTGGAGAGAGATTCTCAATAGTCTCGCGATCCAGCCAATTCAGCAGTTCCGGTACACGATCGGAAAGAATGCGACTGACTCTGCGCTTATAATCGATGCAATGGACTTGCTTCACAGCGGAAAGGTAGACGGATTCTGCCTCGTGTCGTCGGACAGTGATTTCACGCGGCTCGCGACAAGAGTCCGGGAGGCAGGCCTTGTGGTCTACGGTTTTGGCGAAAAGAAGACGCCACGCCCATTTGTGGCAGCCTGCGATAAGTTCATCTACACTGAAATTCTTCGTGTACCCGGTGCAAAACCCACGGTGATCAAGGAGCTACAGGAGCAATTGAAGCCACTTCTAATTGCCGCAATAGCCGGAGCCGCGCGAGAGGATGGTTGGGCTCCTCTATCGGGAGTCGGTTCACTGGTCACAAAGAGTAATCCGTCCTTTGATCCCCGGAACTATGGCTGCGAGAAGCTTGGTGAACTTGTTACTCGCCAGCCTTATCTTAAGGTGAAGAAAGTTTCTGCAACGGACGGCTCCCCAAAATACTCATGTTTATGTTCGGATCAAGTGAACCGAATATAGTAGCTACTCAAATGCAATCCGCATTAAGAGCGGGGGCGCCGGTAGCGAACGTACTTGCGACTTCTCCGAACATTTGATTCCCCCACTTTGTGACTGGGGAACGTCCGATTATTTCATCTGATTAATCGCGGTCAACAGATCTTCTGCCAGGCTGGGGTTCATTTTCTTGAGCTGCTCATACTGAACCAATGCCGCTGCTTTGTTCTTGCTGGCGAGGTGCGTTAAGCCGATCTCATAAGGAATCTGAGCAGGGTCCCCATTGCTCGGCAGCTTAATGTTTTGAACACACGTAATGGCCTCGGGGTATTGCGCTCGTAAGCGTACGATTCGGCAACGGTAAAAATCGCGCAACCATTGGTCCGGCTTCATCCGAGCGATTGCTTCTTCGTAACTCTTAATGGCCTCGTCGGTTTTCTGTTGATGTGAATACAGTCGTGCCAGTTCTTTGTAGGGCAGGTACTCAAGCGGCAACTTATCAGCGGCGGTGGACCAAAGTTTGATAGCCTCGTCGTAGCTGTTCTGCTGTACGTAAATGTCCGCCAGATCCAGGTAACCCCGCAAGTATCTATCATTGAGATCAAGAGCAGACTTCAGGTGCTTAATAGCTTCATTGCTATCCCCTTTTGCGTGATGAACTAATCCGAGTTGCCAGTGCGCCTCAGCGTAATCAGGTCTAAGCTTGATGGCAGCTTCAAGATAATTTATCGCCGCCGGGTAGTTCTTCATGACAGCGTAGAATAGGTTGCCCATCTGGTACTTTATAGTTGGATTATTTGGGTCATACTTTTCAGCCTGTTGATAATTGGCAAGAGAGTCGTCAGCATACTTACCGTTCTTATAGAATTTGTACGCGTTACCCAGCATGAGGTAGGCAGGCCCGAAGCTCGGGCTCATTTCCAGAGATTTCTTCAGGAGGCTGATAGCCTCTTCGTAATCTGAATCACTCTTTTGTTGATTAGCCTTCAAGAAATAACTGGTAGCCAGAGAGAACGACAATGCTGCGGTATGTTCAGGCGCGCGCTCTATTGCTTGTTTTTTGAGACGAATGGCCTCATCAAAATTTCCATTCTTGTCATGTATGCTGGAAACGCTTAAGAGTGCGGTTACCGAATTTGGACGCAGCTTGAAAGCCTCGTTGTAAGCACGAGCGGCCTCCTCATTGTGTCCCAACTTTTCGTGACAGAGTCCGATAAAACTCAAAGTGAAACTCTTTGTTTCCTCATTTGTTTCGCGTACGAGTGCAGTTTCCAACTGTTCGACTGCTTCGGTCCATTTTCCCAGTCGAAAGTAGGCCACCCCCATGAATAAATAGACTTCACGAATGTCGCCTTTGACGGTAATAACTTGCTGTCCGTATTCAATCACCTGGGCCGCATACTGTTTACTCTTTACTTCATCCTTTTCAAGCAACGACCGCTGCGTATAGATGAGAGCAAGGACGAGCGGGCCATAGGCATAAAGCTGCTTCAAACCTTGACCGCAACTCGCCGCCAGAGAAGCGGAGTCCGCTTCAAGTTGTCGCACCTTCCTTTCATATTCTTTGGCATTCGCCTCTGCATCCGGATAATCGAACTGGTTGACTAACGCGTATGCCAACAACAAATTTCCGAGGGGATGGTCATATCCGTGCTCATTCACTGCTTTGCGAATGAATTCAGAGGCGTTTTTTGCCGCTTTGGCAATACGCTCGTGGTCTCCACGACTTCTCTCCTGCGGGACAAGCAGATTGAATTTCCACATTTCCGGAAGCAAAATCGCTTGCCCTAATTTCATATATGCTGCCGCCAGACCTTGATCCTGCTCAATCGCTTTTCTGAAATTGCCGGCTGCGTCTTCCCATTTCTTTTGCTCCAAATAAAGATCGCCCAGGTACAAATAAGCCAACGCTCGCTCCTGGTTCTTGATGGATGCATCGTCGATGATGCGATGAAACTGCTCGATCGCCTGGTCATACTGCTGCCTCTTCGCTGTAGTGTAGGCAAGTCCTATCTTCGCGCTTGTGTCATGAGGAGTTTTATTCAACACCGACCGGAAACGCGCTTCCGCATCGTCATACCTTTCTTCCGTTACATAAAGGTAGGCCAACGCCACCGACGTCTCTTTATACATTGAGCGGCGCTTGAAGTTCTTATCCAGTCGCAAAGCCTCGCTATACGCGCGAATGGCTTGATCGGAGCAAGCTAAATCCGAGTAAACATTTCCCAACCCGTAGACAGGACGCGGATCTTTGGGGGCCTTTTCTTGAGCCTGGCGATAACTGGCAAAGGCTTTCTTGTAATCGTTTGCGTCGCGCGCCTGGTTTCCATCCAGTATTGCCTGTTCTACTGGAGATGGCTTTGTGGTTCCTTTGTTTCGATTGTAACCGGACGGAGGATTTCCCGGTTTAAATACGTCAGTCGCTCTCGGCAGCGTTGGCTGACTGAAGACCGCCTGAGAACTACCTGCTAACAGTAATGTGAGTAGACACAGAAATTGACGCCAGATGAGGTTTGGTTGCTCGCACATTGGACCACATTCCTTTCGTGACCGTGAGATTATGCTTAACGATTACTTCGCAATTGCCAGCGTTGAATCTTCTTATCCTCTCCTCCAATCAGCAGCGTCTGCCCGTCGGGCGAAAAGGCCAACGCTTGAACAGTAGAGTCCGAACTCTCGATCGATTCGAAATCTTTGGTCATGACGTTCCAGAGCCGGACCGTCTTATCATGACTGGCAGTGATGAATGTTGTGTTATCTGGCGAAAAGGCAACAGCCGTAACGCCGTCAAAGTGAGTCCTCGGAACCCCCTGCGGTCCCTCCCAGTTTTGCCAGAGTTTGATGACCCCATTACGGTCGCCGGCCACCAGATAGTTTCCGTTTTTGGAGAAGGCCAGTCTGCTTACAAAGTCCTCGTCCCGCTGGTCCACATGCAGACTCCCGCGTTGCTCTTCGGTCTTTCCGTTCCATAGCTGAATGCTATTGCCGTAACCGGCCGCAGCTAGGGTGTTGCCATCCGGCGAAAATGCGATGGCTAGTATGTGGTTATCGGAACTGTTGAAAAGCTGCTTCGATCGCCAACCGGTACGCTCGTGCCAAACGGTGAGATCTTCACCGCCACGAATTGGCTCGTTTCCGCTGGCACCCACCAGACTGTAGCCAGCGGAGTTATCTGGTGAAAAGGCAACGAGGAAAACAGGCTTTGCCACTGGCAAGGTGTTTATGAGTTTGCCCGTCCTGCCGTCCCACAGCTTTACTGTCTTGTCAGCGCTCGCGCTCGCAAGCAGCTTTCCGTCAGACGAAAACGTCACCATGTAAACAGGCCCCTGGTGTCCGGTTAAGCTTGTGGGAATCCAAGTCGACGTATTCCATAGAGCAATGCTGCGGTCTTGACTGCCACTCGCCGCACGACTTCCGTCAGGAGAAAACGCGATAGACCATACAGTCCCGTCATGGACCGAGAGCGTATTTTGGAGCGCAAACGTTTGCGCCTTTGCGTTGTTCGAAGAAGGTTGCTGGACAAACAGCTGCGGATACATTGCGCGTAATGTTACTAAGCCAATGGCTATAACCACCGCAAATGTAAGACCGATCCTGGTCACTCCACGCCCTGAGAGCTTCCACTCGCGGACCGGTTGCTCCAAGAATAGCTCTGCCTCATTTTGCGTCTTCACCTGATTTGGCAGCAGGCGGCTCAAGAGTCGCTCCACCGATCCCTCGAAAACCGACGGGTCCGTGTCGCACCCGCGAAAGTCTGCATATTTCTTGTCCTTGAGGAATCCGGGGATCTCGCAGTCGCGATATAAGATAGGCAGGACTTTCAATCTCTTGTGGGAAATTTCAAGCGTCAGCGCCAGCTTCAATTCCCTTTGTACCCACTCCGATTCGACGGAGTCGGGCGAAAGAACAACGCCTAGATACTCCATGGCCGCGATACCGCGTTCAATTTTTTCAATGAGGGAATCACCCACAAGCGTTTCAACCTCATCGACCCAGGTCCGTACTTGAGAGGCTCTGAGTCTTTCGGCGAGCCGGTCAACGAATGCTTTGTCGGCGTGACTGTGACTTAAGAAGAGGCTTCCCGGAATGGTTGTTTGTTCGTTCAACGTGGCCTCTGCTGCATCGTTCTCAGGACGGAGTCAACGCGTTGGCCGCCTTCTCATCTCTTGAGGCCCCGGTTCAAGACGGTTGTGTAATCATCGACGCTTTAACAGTGCAGGTGCCCACATTGCGGTATTTGAGTATGAGATCATGAGCGCTTGAGGATATTTCGGTGAAACCGATACACAGTTGTTACACCGGTTCACCAGCAGTGTCAAGACCCGCAGCGACATTCCCGCAGGCAAATGCGCGCGCAACTCCTCAACGCCTGCAAACCCGTTTGATAGCATTGAACTTACGACCGAAGCTGAGCGCGAATTAACTCTTGATCTATTTCGCAGATCGCCTTTATTGTGTTTGTAGCCCCGCCTTGGCCGAATCCAAGTGCAATCTTCCTCTCCGAGGCCATTCCACAAATGCTCAAACTTTCTATCGTTTTATTCTTAGCCGCCTATTCATTTGGTTGTACCGTCCGCGGTGAAAACATGAAACAGGCTGAATCTCCGCCGGCGCCTTATCACGCGAGGTTGTATCCGATCACGGTAGACGGCAAGAACGGGTTTATAGACGAAAGCGGCAATGTCAAATTCATGCTTCCCGAGGAGGTCTATACGATCTTTCCTTTTTCACAAGGTTTGGCGGTTGCCGGCAAACGAGTACCGAACACAAACGGGCAATGGGGGTTCCTCGATGACACCGGGAAGTATGCGATTGAAGCAAATTTTGTCATGGTGAAACCTTTTTCAGAGGGACTGGCTGCCGTCGTGTTCAAGGAAAATGAGAATGCCGATAGCAGTGTTGGCTACATCGATCAGAGTGGTCACATCGTAATTCCGCCGAAGTTCAGTGCTGACGGTTTGAGTGAGCGCGGTTTCTCCGAAGGACTCGCTGCCGTCAAAGTATATAAGCAAGGAAAAGGCAACTGGGGCTACACCGACAAATCCGGCAACGTTGTAATTGAGCCGCAGTTCGCGGCTGCTGGTCCATTTTCACAGGGGCGAGCGATGGTCGGAATTGCTGAACCATCCTGGTCGGGTGATTACAAATGGGGATTCATTGACACCAAAGGACGGTGGATCGCAAAACCGCAATACCAAAGTGCCGGCGAATTTTCCGAAGGTCTGGCACCGGTACTGATGAATGACAAAGTTGGCTTCATCGATCTGCGAGGCCAGATCGCAATCGAACCGCAGTTCGGCCCGGATGGCGCTGCTGCCTGTGTGAATTTTGGAAGAGTCGGAGCGAGTCGCTTTTCCGAAGGCCTCGCCGCAGTTCAACTCCGGGTTAGCGAGTGGGGGAAAGAATGGGGTTTCATCGATCAGCATGGCAATTGGGTGATACGACCGGCGTTCGCGTGCGCGGCGCCATTTAGTGAAGGGCTGGCGCTGATCGGAGTTCGGCCAGACGAGGGAGCCTGGCGTTTCGGATACATCGATAAGACAGGCGCCATAATAATTAAGCCGCAATTCTCACAAGCATCTTCCTTTGAAGGTAAGCTGGCTCTCGTTACGTTAGGGATGACCGAAGAGCAAGCGTGGGTTAAAGCATTGGAAAGCGGCAAACCGGAAGCCGAAATGGAAAAGGACTTGAAAAAATTCAAACAGAAATACGCCTACATCGATCGAACTGGTAAGGTTGTGTGGCAGACTCCGGATTAGAATAGCGTACTCTGTAGACGCGATGCGGCAATCGATCGTTCATGTGGCGCTCGTCGTTAGAGATTACGATGAAGCGATAGAGTTCTACACGAAGAAGCTTCACTTCTCTCTGGTCGAAGACACTTATCAGCCAGAGCAAAATAAACGTTGGGTTGTAGTTTCTCCGCCCGGCTCAATTGGCACCACATTACTACTGGCTAAAGCAGCTACTGCTGAACAGGAAGCGTTTGTTGGAAATCAGTCAGGCGGCCGAGTGTTTCTGTTTCTCAACACAGATGATTTTTGGCGAGATTACGGGGACATGGTTGCAAATGGAATCAAGTTTGTACGAGAGCCGAAAGAAGAGCAATACGGAATCGTCGCGGTGTTTGAAGACTTATACGGCAATCGGTGGGACCTGCTACAGCTGAATAACGCGCCTTATCGATGACTCTCGATGTACTTGTGCGCGAATTCGCTTAGGGCTGGATGATCTCCCAGACCAACCTTTTCCGCTTCCTTCTCTGCATCTCCGATTTTCCAACCGTCACGCAACACACGTCTGATCATCCAAAAAGCAGCAACGCGCGCAGCCGATCGACAATGTATGAATGCCGGCCGGTTTTCCGGATCGTCCGTGATCTTCAAAAAGTCTGTAGCCTGTTCGTCTTTCGGTTCGGTGGGTGAGACTGGGATATTGAAATATCGTAAACCGAGAGCTTTTGCTTTTGCCTGCTCTTCGGCGGCCGCATACTCGGTGGGTTGACGTAGATTGATAATAGCTTTCACGCCTTCAGCTTTTAGTTTCTCCAGGTGCTGTAGGCTCGGCTGTCCACCCGTGCAAAATTCCTTATTCACACGGAGGAAGTTCCTGATCGAATCCTCCTGGGCCACAACGAAGAAGACTGAAAGCAAGATGGCACCGACCAAATAGAAAATTCTCATGTGCCAGATCCTACGACGACTGAAGAAAACACTCAACGGTGTTGCAGTTGCAGCACAACGACTACTCGAAAATATTGTTGGAGCGACGAGTGAACGCGTTTTCATTTTATGGCCCTAGCGGACATAAAGAAACTCCAACAGCCGCACGAACAAGAATATTAGGACGGGAAGCAGAAGTAGGATCCAGCCACCCAGTCTAACGAATCTTCCCGGACTCGCTGTCGTGATCCTGGGGAAAAAGGTTCCGTCCTGATAATACTCACCGAGATCATCTCCGAACCAGATACATGCCAGCGGAAACGCCAGGGCGAGCATCCTCATGATGATGTCAGCCACCATATGCGACCAGGATGTAGTCGGAAACAGAATAGGCGATACCGCAAGATAAGTGATCGCAATAACTAGCGACGCCACTCGCTGCCAATCTTCGAACATCGGATTACTCCTGCTCCTGCTTCTTGGTCCAGACGCTTACACGCAACAACACGATAGTTTATGATCTATTATTCGTGCGGACAGCAGAATATTACCGGGATATACAGTTAAAGCCAGTCTCCGGGGGACGACAGATTATTTTGCGTACGTGTCAATTACATATTGGCACAGAGGTTCGCCGGAGGTCGACACTAACATCAGGTCATCAGGTGGAGGCACCGGGGAGGTTGCCCCAGGTGACACTTTGAAAGCCAACGTTTGGGGGTGACTGGCTCATTATTCTGCCAGCGGACTTGAAAAGAGAAACTTGGATAAAAGCCAACTCTATCTAATCGGCGACGTTGCCGGCTTTACTCCGCAAATCGGTCGCCTGGTTTCGATGATGAACTATGCGCGACATACCACGCTCACGGCGGTGGCGGATTTAAGTGTGGAGGAACTTGACTACTTGCTCGACCCGGAGACCAATTCCATCGGCGCGCTTCTCTTGCACATCGCCGCGGCGGAAGCGGGCTATCAAGCAATGACTTTCTATGCTCGGGATTTGACCGAGCAGGAGAAGCATGAGTGGGGTGCCGCGCTCGATTTAGGTGAGAGCGGACGAAGAGAAATCAGAGGACACGAGTTGGATTATTACGTGAGCAGGCTGCAGCAGGTTCGTGCAATAACGCTCGATGAACTTGGGCGGCGTGAGGACCAGTGGCTCGCAGAACAGACATCCTTCGGGAACGATCAGAAGGTGAATAATTATTTCAAGTGGTTCCACATCTTTTCGCACGAAATCAACCACAGAGGGCAGATTCGCTGGTTGCGGACACGTGCCACGAAGAGGCTGTAAGTACCCAGCCGCCTGGATACTTCACCTCGACGGGGGCAGCATCCACCTGGTTCCATCACTGAACTCGACTGCCCCTAAATACAGTTGGACATTGTCTATTCGCTTTCTAAAGAATCCCCGGTCCAGCCTTACACAAACAGTTTCTGTATATTCTTGGGCGGCCAAAAACAAACCGCTATTATCCTTGTGCATGCTGTGAACGAGTATCCTCTTATGCTGGTAAACGACTTTGTCCGCTGACTTCACAGCCCAAACTTCGAAAGCGGCGATAGACTTTCCATTTAAGCTTTTCACATCAAACGTAATATCAACCTCGGATAAATCGTATGAACGCTGCACCTCCGAAACGGCAATGCGCGCCGGCGCCTTGGGCCAGGATTCTGGCAAGGTGTCATCCCGTTCGACAGTAACCAAGCCATCAGGCCGCGAGTCGAAGTGTGAACTTCGTATATTCGATATGACAATGCTCGTCACTCCAAGCAGGCAAGCAAGCGCGGCAACACTGAATCGAAGAGCAAGAGTTCGCATAATCTACTGGTCTCTCTTAGTCTGGCATGATCTCACGGCACAATACTCTATCTGAGTGGCTCCCGTAGGTCCACGATCAAGAGTCGGTTAGTAGCGATTAAAAAGTAACATCCCGCAATTGAACTGAGCCCGGCTAACCCATGGATATCGATCGTAATGCCTGACCCTGCGAAGAACGACAGCTTGAGTATAACTCCCTCCATCGACAGTTCCCTTGATGACGGTGGAACGCAGTGCCCCGCTAAAGTTCAGCTGCCCGTACCTGAAGCGGGCTCGGAATCGCAATGTTGCCGTTCCTGGATCGAAATAGACGTCATAGAGTCGCGAGGTCGGCGAATCAGACTCGAGCAATGGAGAGGAAAGCTCGCCGAAGATACCAGTTGCATCTCGATAAAGTACGAGTTGGTAGTCGCGAGCTTTATCCCGAAAAGCACCTACGAAACGCGGCATCGGATTGTCCTTCGGAAACGAGGAAAGGACTTTAGTCTCATGAACCCAGGGCTGTGTGTCGCCGTGTTCGGCCCGCGTGCACGGAAGCGAGTTCGTTTGGTATGAAGCATTACTTCGCGTTTGAATGCTTGACCTTTCCGTGGCGCCAGCAGACTCAGCGATCACCTCATCGTTTTGTGAAAGGAAATCTGACGGGGAGATCCGCCCACAAAGATGGAGGCTTGAGCCAAGAATAAAGAGGGCAGTTACCGAACGAGATACATCCATCCCTTCACCGAAAAAGGATTCTATCTCGACCGGCTATTGAAGATTGCAGAGTTGCGCCACGTTAGTCGCCTGTGGAATGCCACATCACGTATACGCGCAGTAAATATTTCGGAGTACTGCTCGTCACTATCAGGCGAGGTCGAACAGGATCACTTCGCCGTCACTAGCTGCCCGGATAGTCAGCAGGCGCTCCTCACTGACAGCCGCGCCGTCGCCCGTATCGAGCTTCATCTCATTCAACTCGACACAGCCCTTGACGACCTGTAGCCAGGCGTGGCGGCCGGCTTCGAGCCGGTGCTCGACGGCCTCGCCGCCCCTCAGGATCGCGTTGTAGACAGCCGCGTCCTGGTGAATCTTCAGGGAGCCGTCCTCAGCGCCGCGCGACGCGACTAACCGTAGCCTTCCCGTCTTCTCCTCCGGCGCGAAGAGCTTTTGCTCATAACCGGGCCGGAGGTTCTCGGCCTCAGGCAGGATCCAGATCTGGTAGAAGTGGACGGGCTCAGTTCGAGACGCGTTCATCTCGCTGTGCCGGACGCCCGTCCCGGCGCTCATCCGCTGCCACTCGTGCGGACGCAGAACCTCGGCGTTACCCGTGCTGTCGCGGTGGCCCAACCCCCCGGAGATGACGTAAGAGAGGATTTCCATATCGCGGTGGCTGTGTGTGCCGAAGCCGCGGCCGGGCGCCACGCGGTCCTCATTAATAACACGCAGCGCACGGAAGCCCATGTGACGCGAGTCGTAGTAGTCGCTGAAACTGAAGGTATGGCGCGTGTTTAGCCAGCCGTGGTCGCCGCCCCCGCGCTCGTTCGCCGGTCTGATCTTAATCATCTTCTTATCCCTTTCCGCCGGGGGAAAGCAGAACACGTTAACATAGCAACCGCTCAGGTTCTTAACACTGAACCTGAGCAAGCATTTTTTAAGTTGCGTGGGCGAGTAGCTCAGGCGCAAGATTGTGATTTCTAGTTTTCTGTGGGGAGTGTAAATAACATGGCAAGCGCGAAACGGCTTACTTTGATCATTGTCGGTGTAATCACTTGTCTTCTTGTCGTGTCTCAACTTGACACCTTCGCGATGTCCAAACTGGTCAGCCAACAATCATCGCAAGTAAAAACTACCTACGACAAAACGAAAGATGAAACCACCGAATCAACCCGAATAATGAATGTCATAGAGCTAATGGGAACTCTCGAAGGGCGCTTTCCGGAAGGCACTAAAAATCTACCGGCAGAAAACCTAAAGATGACGGCGTACTTTACTTACTCCGGCAAAACTTTCGTTGAGCCCGAGTCTGTAGTGCTGGCTTTCTTATCTCTAGTTCAGGGTGACGCAAAATATAGAGACACTGATGAGGTTACAGTGCAGTTGGATGGTCAATCCTTAAACCTCGGGAAACTACGTGTGGTGGACCGGCGCATTGATACGAATATGCAGCTGAACAATGTGCACTATTGGCGCGAAACGGTGGAGGTGTCTGTCAAGACACCGGAATTTCTTCGTATTGCCAATGCAAGAAAAGTCACAGTGGAATTAGGGAAGACCCATTTCGATTTAACTGCCGAGCACATGAAGCCACTCCGCGCATTGGCTAAGAGGGTCGGTGCCTAATAAGTTCAGATGTCGATTCGCTGACTTAGCGAATGCCCGGCGTCGAGTAACAAGACCATAATCCATGGATAAAGCAGCAACTCCAGCCGAATCGACGGATCAAAGAACATCGGCATTGCGCTCAACAGGGAGTCGCTGAGAGAAATGCCAATCAAAGTCCCCAACAATCCGCAACCGATCGCGGCGAGCGCGATGTAGAAAATGGCCTGGCGTCTACTCCAGCGCGTTGCGTGCACTTGATCGTCAACGATTCGATCATCATCCGTCTGCAACTTGATGGCGGTCCAAATCCTCGAGAGTGTGTGCCATAAACCTATGCCAACCAGAACCGAAATTATGGTACGTCCGGTCCAGCCGGAGCTACGCCATAAGTGAGGACGAACTAACGGCACAAAGAATGCCGCGAAAAGAAACGCCACTATTGGAAAGACCGCTTGTCGAAGAGCGCGCGCATCCTCCCGTTCAATCGTCAAAAACTTTTCGAGGTTCTTCTTAATGCGCGCATCCGACCGCGCGCGCCGCACATAAGTTTCGACAGTGGAGTTCACGACTGAAGCATACGAGCCTTTGGCGGCATAAGCATTGCGCTGTGCGTCATACGCGGCGCGGCGCTTTGGGTCGATCAATACATCTCGCGCCCGTAAGATTTGAACAAATGCTTGCGTGGCCTCGGGCAGGCCGCCGTTCAGATCCGGATGTTGCAGGCGAGCCAGCCGCTTGTATGCAGCCTTGATCTCATTGACTGAGGCAGTCTTCTTGACCCCAAGAACCTGGTAATAATCCAACATACTCTTTCGCCGCAGTATGCCTTAATGCGCTGCGAAAAGTACATCTGAGCGTAACGAGTGCGTTAGCTGAAGTTACGCCGAAGGCGTTCGCTAATTTCAGCCCAGGGTTGGAGCGTAGCGCCAACTCTGGGTTTGTAACCCAATCATCCGTCAATAAAAACCCTGCCAGGGTTCGCCAACCACCTAACCCTTGCAGGGTTTCATCGCAATTCGAATTAGTGGTCGATTTGTGTCGTGCAGTCCATAGAGACTTTCTGCCTCTGGAACTTTTCAAACAGGTGGGTTTCTAACCTTCAAAAGGAGACTTTCTTCGTCTTGCGGCGCACACCAGTCTGCTTAATTCTTCTTCTACTCAGTGTCACTTCGTTCTCAGCTTCTCACGGTCAGAGTCAAAATAAATCTTCAGACTCCTGGCAACTGAAGCTTTACGAAAAAGATGTACCGTACAAAAACTTCGCGTGCAAAATCGAAGACGCCCAGACGGTTGATTCTTTCTTCAAAGATCACCCATTGCGCACTCCTCTAATTCCGATTTGCCACAATGATCTTCAACACCAATGCGACTTTTAGTGCAAGGCCCTAATCCGATCCCCTTACCAGCCCTTGAACACCCCGAGACCAGGTAGATGTTAGGATGTAGTGAATGACGAGTATTTTTCTCAGCCATAATCATGCGGATAAGCCTTTTGTGAGGAAGCTCGCGTCGGACTTAACTCAAAATGGAGTGAAGGTGTGGCTTGATGAAGCGGAGATACTTATTGGCGACTCACTAATAGAGAAGATAAGTACGGGAATCGAAACGACCGCGTTCGTGGGCGCCGTATTATCTACCAACTCCGTCAGCTCGAGCTGGGTAAAGAAAGAGTTGGAGATTGCTCTGAATGAGGAAATCGATGGTAAACGTCGAAGAGTTCTGCCGATTCTCATTGAGGACTGTGAGATTCCGAGTTTCTTAAAAGGCAAGCTTTATGCGGACTTTCGGAATCCGGACTCTTACAAATACGAATTCAATAAGCTATTAAAGAGCCTCGGGATAAATGTCGATCTAAGTGCAAACAAATCCTTTGAACCCGAGACCATTTTGATCCCGAGGGGAACCTTCCTCATGGGTAGCAATCCGGCTGTCGATGGTCTCGCGGAAGAGGATGAACAACCCCAACATAAGTTGTTTCTTGATTATTACTATCTCGGCAAAACACCAGTAACGAACGGTCAATTCGCGGAGTACGTACGGCAGACCAACAATATTCCGGAGAGGTGGAAAGGCTACGATTACGATCCCAACGTGGGGATTCGCGCCGGCGCTCAGAACAAACCTGTCGTCTGGATTTCCTGGTACGACGCAGTAAATTATTGTGCCTGGCTATCTGCAGAAACTGGCAAGAAATATAAGCTTCCATCGGAAGCCGAGTGGGAGAAAGGAGCCAGGGGGACAGCCGGTCTGATATATCCATGGGGCAACAATTACTCTCCCGAGTTTGCCAGAAACTGCGAGGATGATGAATTGGTTGACCCTCGTAACACGTCAGTCGAAGTTGGGTCGTACCATCGAGGCGCCAGTCCATACGGCTTATTGCATATGGCGGGTAACGTTCAGGAATGGACATTAACTTTATGGGGAGAAGGTCCAAAAACAAGTTTTCCTTACCCTTACAATTCAACCGATGGCAGAGAAGATCTCTCCGCGAACGAAAACATATCCAGAGTAGTTAGAGGAGGATCGTGGAAACATAAACGACAAGGTATCAGGTGTGCGTACCGTAATGGTAATCCTCCCAATATTCCGGGCGCCTATATAGGATTCCGGGTGGCCAAGATTGCGTAGCTTGCTGTTGCCTTGGCGATAAGTTCCCGCCTTCGATAGCCCTCATCGTTCTTATCGACCCTGTATTAATTGACAGTTACCAGATCCGTCGCGTGCGGATATCATTCTGACCGCACCGGTAGAGACTCGTTAATAGAAGAGATGAATCTGTCATGATAAAAACTGCAGCCGTGTTGGTAGCGATTTTTATTTTAAGCAGTGTGGTCCAGGCACAAAAGACCTCAGCCGCTTTCGATGAGAAGGTCGATTTTTCAAACTTCAAGACCTTTGCGTTCGATAAAGATGGCGCGCGCAATCCGTACGTCAACGCTTTGATCGTAGAAGCCATTGAACGCGAACTCACCTCCCGAGGACTCACTAAGGTGAGTAATGATCCGGATCTAAAAGTGGCTTATCTGGCAGCGACGGTTCCCAATCTCCAGGTTCAGAATGTTCCTTTCTACCACGTCGTCAATCCCGCCTATAGCGGAATGGTAGGAAGCTCAACCATGAACATGTGGGACGTTACGACCGGCACGCTTGTGATCGATCTTTGGGATCGCGCGAGTGATCGGGTCGTCTTTCGCGGGACAATAACGGACGTGCTGCAACGAGCTCCCAGCGCTGATTTGCAGTCGGATGCGAAGATAGTTTCCAAGCCAATCAATAAAGGCGTTGCGAAGATTTTCAAAAAGTATCCCGTCAAGGGGAAATAACCCAGCTGTCCGAAATCATGTTATAGAAAGGACTTGAACGATCCGCAACTTCCGTTGGCGGGATTGAAACTTTTTTGTGCAAAGCCGCTGTTAGCCGACTTGGACCGAGAGCATTGAGACCGAGCCGCCGTCGAAGCCTTCAATGGGGAAGCTGATCTGCTCCCCTTCCCTCATTTGAGCAATCACGTAGAGAAGCGGCAAATAATGGTCGGGTGTCGGGATCGACAAGGTCGCGTCACGTCCTAACGTCTCGTAAGCAATGAGCGGCTCGTGTTCGCCAACGAGCAATAGTTCGCGAGCTCGTTCTTCAAAGCGCACGGCCCACTCGAGTGGCTCAACTTGTTGACGACCCCACGCATAGGCGTGCAGGTTGTGTACGAGGTTCCCGCTGCCCATGATGAGCACTCCGTCATCGCGCAAGCTGGAGAGTCGCGTTGCAAGTTCGTAATGGAACTCCGCCGGCTGCGTCTCGTCGATACTGACTTGTATAACGGGGATATCGGCTTCAGGAAAGACGTGATAAAGCACGGACCAGGTCCCATGGTCCAACCCCCATCGCGTATCTAATTCGACAGGCACCGGCCCAACCAATTCTATTACGCGATTCGCAAGCTTCGGGTCGCCTGGCGCCGGATACTGGATCTCATAAAGCTCGCGTGGGAAACCACCGAAGTCGTGAATCGTGCGCGGTCGCTCCTGCGCGGTCACCAACGTCGCGGACAGATACCAGTGGGCCGACACGCAGACAATCGACTTCGGCTTCGGAATACTGTTGCCGATCCTCGCCCACGCGCTGGTCCACGCGTTACTCTGTAGCGCATTCATCGGGTTGCCGTGCCCGAAGAAAATGGCAGGCATTGGTTGTCCCAAATTAATCTCCTCACTGGAAGCATTAGACCCTCCGAAGTCTGATAATGGTTCCAAGCTTGCAAATGTACAGCATTAACTGATGCGCCTGGTCCAGTCCACCAGGTTCTGGAGCAACTGACGAATGAACCCTTTCGCAGCTTCATCGGTCAGATTCCCCTGCGCATCGAACCGTTCAGACGCATTACCGATCATCACTTCCGGTTGGTTGACAGGAAACATGTTGAGGAAGACCATCATCTGCCGCAAATGGTATTGAGCGCGCGCCGTCGCGATCGCTCCGACCGAGGCGCCCATGATCGCCGCAGGCTTTCCATTCCAAGCGCTGTCGCCGTACGGTCTCGACGCCCAGTCAATCGCGTTTTTCAGCACGCCCGGCACTGAGTAATTGTATTCCGGCGTCACGAAGAGAATCGCATCGGCCTCGCGTATTAGTTTCTTCAGTTCCACGACTTTGGCCGGCGGATTCTGCTCGTCGTCCTGATTGAACGCGGGGATGTCGTCGAGCTCGAAAGTTTCGATTGAAGCGCCTTCAGGAGCGAGTTCCATCGCGGCTCGCAGAGTGGCGCGGTTGTATGAATCACGCCGGAGACTGCCGGCGATGCCGAGAATACGAACTGGTTTGCTCATCTTATGCTCTCCGCTTTAGTGACGTAGGTCTGTTCTATATGTCTCTTCTAAATCTTATTCGTGACTTTTGTTTCTTAAACTTAACTCTTTTTCGTATGTGCTATCCCGGTTAGATATACTTTAGAGACTTATCATGACGGAGGTCAGAAGATGAAGGTCGTGGGGGTTACTCCGATACTGAATGTTTCAAATCTTCCCGAGAGCTTTGCGTGGTTCGAAAAGCTGGGTTGGCAAAAGCATTGGGACTTCGGCGACCCACCCACTTTCGGCGCCGCCATTTCCGGAAACGCTGAAATTTTTCTCTGCCAGAATTGCCAGGGAGCGCGCGGTGGTCCAATGCCGGCGGCGCCGTGGGACAATCAGGCTGGGAGCACATGGATGAGCTGGTGGTTGGAATCGCCGGCTGAAGTCGATGCGTTTTATGAGCACGCGTTGAAGGTCGGTATCGTTGCGCCGTTTCCTCCGACGGACATGCCCTGGAACGTGCGTGAGTGCCATATTCGACACCCTGATGGTCACACTTTTCGCGTCGGCGCCGGACTCGAAGAGGAATGAGGCAGCGGGAACAGATAGCAGCAGCAGTTTAATCGCAATACCTGCCCCTACTCCCGGCAGCTGCATCTGTCATCTACCTAACACAGTAAGCAAGCTTACAGACGAAAGCTGGGCCGACTCCTAATATTTAGTCCGCTATGTTCGCTTCGTCTATGCCCGGACTAAATGGCTCCACCATTGCCTCTCGATCCGGGAGGGCACTTGCGTCGAAAAATTTATTACTCGCCAGCCTCCCCATGGAGGACCTGGAACGCGTGGACACATTCGAAGGGGTTTACATGAGATTTGGACGCCAATTTGAGATCTCGCCTATGTTCGCGGATTTGACGCAACAGCACGAACAGAATGAGCAGATTCGCAAGCGTTGCGAGTTGCAGTGTAAGACTATGGAGCTCCAACAAGCCGCTATCGGACGTCAGCGGGAAAGCGGCCAGTTGCAAAGTCGAGAAGTCATCCGCCGTATGGGCCCACCGCCGCAAAATCACTAGGTTTTGCACTAAAACTCCGAAATCCCGCCCACGGCAGTGGGCGGATCGTTCAAGTCCTTTCTATAAACCGCATCTCAAAAACCAATTTTAGTCCCGCTCACGGCAGTGGGCGGATCGTTCAAGTCCTTTCTATAAACCGCATCTCAAAAACCAATTTTAATCCCGCTCACGGCAGTGGGCGGATACTTCAGGTCCTTTCTATTTATCCTGTTCCATAAATAGTGTGAGCTTGAAACTTCCGCCAACTGCCGTTGGCGGGATTCAGAACGTCGATTGAAGAATTCGTTTGTAGAAAGGACTTGAACGATCCGCCAACTGCCGTTGGCGGGATTCAGAACGTCGATTGAAGAATCCGTTTGTAGAAAGGACTTGAACGATCCGCCAACTGCCGTTGGCGGGATTCAGTTCTCGTAAGCGAGTGTTGATATAGAAAGGACTTGAAACTTCCTCCAACTGCCGTTGGCGGGATTCAGAACGTCGATTGAAGAATTCGTTTGTAGAAAGGACTTGAACGATCCGCCCACGGCAGTGGGCGGGATTTGGACTTTTGAAGCAAAGCACCGATGAGTGGCCTTTGCACTACAGTTGGGTCCGGCTCGATTACGGAGCGAAGTGCTCCGGAGGAGCACGATGTTCATAGTCGTGCGGTTTTTATAAGCTCCACGCTGGAGGAGCGCAATGTGGTGGGCGCTCAATTTACATGTCGCCCCTGACGGAGCGGAATTGCTCAGGAGCCGGAGTGCTATAAACATGTCGCTCCTCCGCAGCAATTCCTTCGATGCTAATGACGGCTTTAGTGCAAAGCACCGATGAGGCAAAGCACCAACGAGCGATGCTTCTGTGCCATAAGGTCTTGACTTTTGCTGGTTTAGGAATAGATTCTCGTTGGTCGAGTACTCGTCGGCCTTCCAATCGCCAGAGCTGCCGTGAGCCTTGCCACCGGAACAAAGCTTGGTCCATATGAAATCGTTTCCTCGCTGGGTGCGGGCGGTATGGGCGAAGTGTATCGCGCTCACGACGAAAGATTGGGACGTCAGGTCGCGATCAAGATCGTGCCAACCGCTTACGCCGACGATCCGGATCGGTTAAGGCGTTTCGAGCAGGAGGCACGCGCCGCCAGCGCTCTAAACCACCCCAACATCCTTTCGATTTATGACATCGGCCGGCACGACGGTGCCCCCTACGTCGTCTCTGAGCTGCTCGAGGGCGAGACGTTAACCAAACGCATCGACGGCACCCCATTGTCGCAACGACGCGCGCTCGACTATGCGCTTCAGATTGCTCAGGGCCTTGCCGCCGCGCACGCTAAGGGAATCATTCATCGCGATCTCAAACCCGACAACATCTTCATTACCAACGACGAGCGCGTGAAGATTCTGGACTTCGGTCTGGCGAAGCTGACTCAACCCGACTTCACTCAGACGCAGTCAAATATTGTCACCCGGCGCGTCGAAACCGATCCCGGCTCCGTGATGGGGACCGTATCGTACATGTCGCCGGAGCAGTTAAAAGGTCTTGATGTCGATCCACGTTCGGACATCTTCTCTCTGGGCGCAGTTCTATACGAAATGCTTGCCGGACAAGGTCCGTTTTACCGTGAGTCAGTCGCGGAAACAATGAGCGCGATCCTGAAGGAAGATCCGCCGGACGTGGGCCGCGCAAACAAGACTGTTTCGCAAGAGCTCGAACGGTTGATCAATCACTGTCTCGAAAAGAATCCTGAAGCGCGTTTTCACTCGGCACGTGATTTGGCGTTCGCTCTCGACGCCATACCCACTTCAGGGTCCACAGTCGCCATATCTACGGACACCGCCCCCATATCTGCGCGCACACCCTCACGCGTGACGCCACGCCAGATAATCTTTGGATCGCTCGCGGCTATTGCAGTCATTGCTGCTGTTGCACTGGTGGCTGCTTTCGTCCTTCCGTACTTTCGCCGTCCGCCAACTGAAGCGCACACTGTTCGTTTTTTTATTAATCCACCAGAGAAAGCGAGTTTTGGTCCATTCGCTATTTCGCCGGATGGACTTCACCTGGCCTTCGTCGCTTCAGATGCATCAGGTAAAGCCTCGCTGTGGGTTCGGCCTCTCGACTCGCCTATAGCACAACCATTGTCCGGGACTGAAGACGCCATCTATCCGTTTTGGTCTCCGGACAGTCGCTTCATCGGATTCTTTGCGGGTGGCAAGTTGAAGAAAATCGAACTCAGCGGTGGAACAGTTCAAACCTTGTGCAATGCGGCCATTCCTCGTGGCGGCTCCTGGAGTTCCAGCGGGGTGATTGTTTTTGGGCCGTCACCGAATGAACCGCTTTACCAGGTTTCAGACGCGGGTGGTCCCGCCTCCCCTTTGACAAAGCTTGAACCATCGCGACAGGAAGCTTCTCATCGTTGGCCCTTTTTCCTGCCTGATGGTCGCCACTTCTTGTATTCGGTCCTTGGTGGACCACAAAGTCAGGGAATTTACGTTACGACGTTAGACGGCAAAGACACCCGGCGTCTGCTTAACATTTCCAGCTCGATTGCAATGTACGCAGCGCCGGGTTATCTGCTGTTCCGTCACGAAGCCACGCTGATGGGCCAGGTCTTTGACCTCAACAAACTTCAACTTAGCGGCGACGCCTTTCCCGTTGCTGAACAAGTCGGGTTTGACTTGAGTACATTTCAAACCTACTTCTCAGTTTCACAAACCGGCGTACTGGCCTATAGCGCTGCTACCGGTGGGAAGACGCAACTAACGTGGATCGATCGCACCGGCAAAGAGCTCGGCTTAGTTGGTCCGCCGGCTAACTATATTCGCCCGTCACTCTCTCCTGACGGAAAACGAGTTGCGGTCGATGGTTCCGACTCACAAGGCAATCGCGACGTTTGGCTGCTTGATCTGGCGAGCGGCAACTCAACCCGGTTTACGTTCGACCCGGCACAGGATTTATTTCCGGTGTGGTCACCTGACGGCGGCCGCATCGTCTTTGGCTCAGACCGGGACGGTCCGCGAAATCTCTTCCAAAGGTCGGCGAAGGGAGCGAGTAAAGAAGAGCTGCTACTCAAGTCTGTCTTTAACGCGTACCCGGTAGACTGGTCCCGCGATGGGCGATACATCGCCTATGTCATAAACGATCCTAAAACAAAGATTGATGTATGGGTGTTGCCGGTGTCTGGAGAGCAAAAGCCGTTTCCGTTCGCAAATACTGAGGCAAGCGAACGAGGTGCGAGGTTCTCACCAGACGGAAAATGGTTAGCATACGTCTCCGATGAATCCGGCGTACCGCAGATTTACGTGGAGACGTTCCCTTCCTCAGGCGGCAAGTGGCAGGTATCGACTAGTGGGGGTTACCACATAGCGTGGAGGCAGGACGGTAAGGAATTGTTCTATGTGGCAGCGGACAGGAAAATGATGGCTGTGGACATGACGGGTGAAGGCGCGAACTTCGAAGCGGGTCCGCCGAAGCCACTGTTTGAGCTGCACGTTCCTAACTACACCGGCTCTCAGGCACAATTCGCAGTTAGCCCTGACGGGCAGAGGTTTCTCATCGCGAACACGCACGGTGAAAACAAGTCCGAACCGATTACGGTGGCTTTGAATTGGACCGCAAACTTAAAACAGTGACTCGGACATTTCACTCTCCGGCAAGGCACCACGACAGCACAGCCATGGCGCTGGTCAGTTTATGTTTCGCTTGTCGAAAAGCCAGGCTGTTTGGTCCATCCAGCACTTCGTTCACGACATCATCGCCACGCACGGCCGGGAGGTCGTGCATAAAAATCGCGCTGCCGTTTTTCGAGAAGCGTTTCATGAGACCCTGAGTTACGCGGTAAGGCATGAATTTTTCTTTCCAGTGCGGATCAGGCTTCGGCACTCCCATCGTCTGCCAGCGCGTGGTGTAAACGACGTCAAAGCTACCAGGGTGACTTGAGAGGTCATGATACTCTTCGATGACAGAGCCGCTTTGACGACAAAGCTTGCGCGCGGTTTCCATAACTCCGGATTGAAGTCCGTAACCCTCCGGCGTCGCCAATGCGAGATGCATTCCCGGAGTAAGTGAAACAGCCAGTGCCAGTGCGGCAGCAGTGTTGTTTCCCTCGCCCACGTATAAGATCTCTACACCGCGCAAACGCCCGAAGAATTCCTTGATAGTTACGAGATCGGCTACGGCTTGAGTTGGATGTTCAGTTTCGCTCATAGCGTTAATCACCGCCATCTCGTTTTGCGATGCGAAAGCACGCATTTCGTCCATCGAGTCGTTAGTGCGAATCACGAGGGCGTCAAGATAGCCCGACAGTACGCGAGCAGTGTCACTGATTGTTTCGCCAGTCAGGATTTGCAAATCCGCTGGGCCATATGCAATTGGCACCGCACCGAGTTTGATGGCCGCAACTGTGAAGGCGGAACGGGTGCGCGTGGACGTGCGCTTGAAATAAATTCCCACCGTCTTCCCTGCAAGTGACGGTACCGGCGCGGGATTAGACGCCATTGCCAGAGCGCGATCTATCAGACGGGCCAGGTTCTCTGGTCCTACTTCGATAAGAGAAAGCAAATGTCTCACGTTCCCCCCCTTCTTTTGCACCGAAGGCAAACTCTTCCTGAATCCCGCCTACGTTTGTGGGCGGATCGTTCAAGTCCTTTCTATTAACCAATCCTACAAACGAGTTCTAATCCCGCTCACGGAAGTGGACCGATGCTTCAAGTCCGATCTATTCATCGACCGGGATAAATAGTAAGGACCTGAACGATCCGGCAACTCCCGTTGGCGGGATTGGTGGTCACGGTAGAGTAGGTTTATAGAAAGGACTTGAACGATCCGCCCACTGCCGTGGGCGGGATTCAGACTGATGATGCAGAGCGCTTCTGATTGTGCAGAGCGCTTTTGAACTAATTTCCGGCGGCTGCTTCCATTTTCTTTCTGAGGCTCAAGGGACGCATATCGGTCCACACCTCTTTGATGTAGGCCAGGCATTCCTGCTTGGGACCTGTCTTGCCCACATCGTTCCAACCCAGCGCGTTCTCGCGATCCGCAGGCCAGATGGAATATTGCTCTTCATGGTTCATGACCACTTTGTAGATAGTGGTGTCTTCTTCGTCGTGTGTACTCATTCTTCCTCTGCTCCTTGTTTTGATTTGTTGCCCAGGTGTTCTGGCACTTAAGGTACTGCAATCAGTTGCTCGGCGATCGTCTTTAACACTGCCGCCGTATTCGTTTGGATAAAGAAATGATCGCCATCAAACATTTTAAGTGAGCAACCGCACGTCGTGAGCTCGCACCATGGTTCGAGATGATGGGTTGTTACATCAACATCCTTTACGCCGCCGAAGACGGACAACGGACAATTCAACGGCGGTCCCGGCGTGTATGTATAAGTTTGCGTGAGTGTAAAGTCTGCGCGAATGATGTGAAGCATCAGTTGCATCAGTTCAGGGTGTTCGAGTACTTCGGTGGGCGTCCCATTCAGGCGGCGTAGCTCCTCAGTGAATTCCGCATCGGGCAGATCATAAGTTCGCCGATCGGAAGTCGGGATTTGTGGTGCACGGCGACCGGAAACAAACAGGCGTGCCGGTTTTAGACCACGCTGTTGCAGCCGTCGCGCTACTTCAAAAGCGATGATCGCGCCCATGCTGTGGCCGAAGAATGCAAACGGTTTGTTAACAAACGGCAGCAGGTGAGGCATAAACGCATCGACCAACGCGGTACAGTCGGTAAAGGCCGGTTCAACCATGCGGCTTCCTCGTCCCGGATACTGGACCATACAAACTTGTAAATCCGGAAACGCTCGTTGCCAGCTATTGAATAACTGTGCTCCACCGCCCGCGTATGGAAAGCAAACCAGGTTTAGACGCGCTTGCGAGTTCACGCCGCGGGTTAAGATCCATGGATTTGTAAGTCTGACGCTTGTCATGTTTATTGCTGCATCTGCCGGAGACGAAGAACTTCTAATTGGCGAGAAATTATGTCGAGTTGTTGCGAGACGATTCGTTCGGGTGAGGAGATGGAGGCCGTTACTTTGTTTCCATTATCAGTGTGTACCGGCTCGGGAAGCTCACTTCCGTTCGGCAGCTCGGTATCAACCCAGCATCGCTGTCGTTCGAACGGATACGCCGGCAGGTTGACGCGGCGACGGCGCTCGCCCGCGAAGAACCCGTTCCAGTCCAATTCAATGCCGGCCTGCCACAGTTGGCCCAACGCCTTCAGCAAACCCGGCTGTTCGGCATCATTACCCTCGGGCAACGACGCAACGGCGACGTGGTTGCTGTTCTTTTCAGGATGACGTTTAAGGAAAGTGCAAAGCGTTTGTCCTGGTCCAACTTCAACGAAGACGTGATCCGGTTCAGCGAGCAGTCGTGAGAGGCCGTCGCTGAAGCGAATAGTCTGGCGTAGGTGTCGAGCCCAGTAAGTGGGATCAGTCGCCTCTTCCGGCTTTATCCAATCACCAGTCAGATTAGAAATATAAGGGACTTCCGGCGCTTTCAGCCCCACGCGAGTTAGTACGTGGCTGAAGTCGTCGAGGATCGGATCGGTCATCGCCGAGTGAAACGCATGAGATGTTTTTAGTCGACGACATGCCATCCCGTCTGCACTGAGACGCCTCTCCAATCTCTCCACTTCCGGAATCGTTCCCGAGATGATGCATGCACGTGCTCCATTCACACAAGCCAGCGAGAGGTTTCCATCGCTGACGATCAAGCGCGCATCATCCTCAGCGAACGGAACAGCCAGCATTGCACCAGCCGGCAGACTCTGCATCAAACGCCCACGCGCGGCGACCAGACCCAGTGCATCTTCAAGTGAAAAGACACCGGCAAGGCACGCTGCCACATACTCGCCAAGGCTGTGACCGATCATTGCCGCGGGCCGTACTCCCCATTGCAACCAGAGTTGCGCGAGCGCGTATTCAGTTACGAAGAGGACGGGCTGTGTCACCGCGGTTTGTGCAAGCCGATGCTCAGCAGTTTCGGTCTGCTGATCGTTTGGATACAACGCAGTGCGCAGATCGAACCCGAGATGCGGTAAAAGAATTTCGGCGCAACGATCGACGTGCTCACGAAATGTTGCTTCGCTCTCGTACAACAGGCGCCCCATGTTGACGCGTTGCGCGCCCTGTCCTGAGAACATGAAAACAACTCCGCGCGCACGCGGCTTCTGCACTTGTGTCACGATGCGAGTTGGATCGCGCGCGAGTGCTCCCCAGGCATCGGCACCGTCACGGCAAACAAGCATACGGCGGTGGTCGAATGTCTTCCGTCCCACGGCAAGTGTGTAAGACACGTCGGCGAGGTTAACTCCGGCGTTAGTTTGCAGGTAACCGGCTAATCGATCCGTCATCTTCTCGAGGGCTGATTCTGTACGCGCGGACCAGACAAGCAACTGCCAATCACGAGAAGGACCCGACTCCTGCGATGATGGCGCCTCTTCAACAATAACGTGCGCGTTTGTACCGCCGATTCCGAATGAACTAACTCCCGCACGTCGCGGTGTTTTGCTCTCCCACGCGCGCAGACTTGCATTGACGTAAAAGGGACTATTGGCAAAATCAATTTTCGGGTTCGCTTGGGTGAAATGAAGACTCGGTGGCAATTGCTTGTGCTTTAGTGCGAGGATGGTCTTGATAAGTCCGCCTACACCGGCAGCAGCGTCAAGGTGGCCGATGTTTGTTTTTACCGAACCGACCGCGCAGTAGTTCTTCTTCGTAGTCTTCGCCGCGAGAACTTTCTTGAGGGCCGCAATTTCGATGGGATCGCCCAGTGCAGTGGCCGTTCCGTGTGCTTCGATATAAGAAATGGTCTCAGGGTCGACACCCGCCAAAGCAAGAGCCTCCGCAATAACCTTTGCCTGGCCCTCGACGCTTGGAGCGGTGTATCCAACCTTTAGTGCACCATCGTTGTTGACAGCCGAACCCTTGATGACGGCTTCGATGGTATCGCCGTCCGCCAGCGCCTCGTCCAAACGTTTCAGTAATACGACACCGACTCCATTGCCGCCGACGGTTCCGCGCGCTTCGGCGTCGAAGGCGCGACAGTGGCCGTCCGGCGAACTAATGTTTCCTTCCTGATAGAGATAGCCACGGCGTGACGGAACGGAGATAGATACTCCTCCTGCGAGCGCCATGTCGCATTCACCAGCGAGTAAGCTCTGGCAAGCAAGGTGGACCGCAACGAGTGAAGTCGAGCAGGCCGTCTGCACATTAATGCTCGGCCCACGTAGGTCCAACTTGTAAGAGACGCGCGTCGCCAGATGGTCCTTATCGTTCGACATCACGAGTTGGAATTGGCTGATCCTGCTTTGCAATGAACGATTGGAAAAGAGATGGATGAGATAAGTGCTTAGACTTGCGCCGGCAAAGACGCCGATCGCACCGCGGTACCGTGTCGGGTCATAACCGGCATTCTCGAGCGCCTCCCACGCACACTCCAGGAAAAAGCGATGCTGTGGATCGATAATGGCGGCTTCCAGCGGGTTGAAGCCAAAGAAGGCAGCATCGAAGAGCTCGATATCGTCGAGAGATGACGACGCCTTTACATAGTTCGGATTTTCCAGCAGCGCCCGGTTAACTCCAGATGCCAGGAGCTCCTCGTCCGTGAGTGGAAGGATCGACTCAACCCCGTCACGCAAGTTTCGCCAGAACTCGTCGACGTTACGCGCTTCGGGAAATCGGCCTGTAAGGCCGATCACGGCGATCTCGTCAGGCAATCCGCGGATTTGATCGCTCATATTAATTTTCTTAAATCAGGGATCGGGGTCATTACGACCACCGTGTGAGGTTGCCGTCTCGCAGAGCCTTTCTCATCCCGAGGGCGAATAGGAGAATTCCAATCGGCAGCGTCACGGCGGCGAAACACAACAGGTAAGCCACGTCATTGACGACCGCAGTGTCGAGCAAGCCGGCTCTGCCGCTGAGGACGAGGCGCAACGAACGCAGCGCGTGCGTCTGCGGGAGCCACTCGGCGACGCGCTGGAGCCAAGCCGGTAGAACGGTTGTCGGAAAGTAGATGCCAGCCAGAATCGTGACCAGGAACGAGAAGATTAACTCGACCAGATTGCTTCCGGGCGCCTTGAAGTTAAGCAGCGAAAACGTGCTCCCACCGACAAGGCCAAGCCCGGTAAGCGAAACAATAGCCACCACAATCAGCAGCACCAGCGCCGGCAAGTTCGTAACGACAAGCGGAACGCCGAAGATCCATACGCCAACTGCGAAGTAGATGATGGTAGTGACCACAGCGATGATGTATTTCGCCAACACGCTTCCGAAGAGATAAGCCGAGATTCCGCCTGGATACTGCAGGTATATATCAAACTCCATTTTCCAGTAGCCATCGAGGCTGGCCTCATGGTAACCGCGCAGCGTTGTCTGCATCAGCATACTGAACATAACGCCCGTAATGATGTAAGAACCGTACTCGAGACCGTACTGCTCGACATGCCCTGCGACGCCTCGCTTGACGAACTGGCCCATCAGGTAAAAGACCGCGGCCGACCCAAACACGCTCACAAGGTTGAGAACGACGCTAGGCAGAAAGAACATCCAACTCGCGAACCAGTTCTTCACCACGAGACCGACCAGCGTAAACCAGTTCACCGTACTTGCCCGCTTCAGTTCGATAACTGCGACCTGCTCGACCACTTGCTCCATAGTTTTATGCTGCCTCCTCTTCAGTAAGCGCCATGAACGCATCTTCGAGCGTCGGCTCCTGCGGCTCTACTGAAAGAACCCCAGCGTTCTCATTCCGTAAAACGTCCATGATCGGGCCCATCAGTGCATCAGCATCATTGCAGTGCACGCGCAACAAATCCTCGGTTACTTCTTCGCCGGCCGGGGACGCAGCCGCAGCGAGCACGCCGCGTAGATTCTTGACAGTCCCGACGACTCGTTCGCTTATCGCACTGGCTCGCACTTCAAGGATCGACCGCCGACCTGCCATTTGCTTTAGCTCAGTGGGTGTCCCACACGCCACGATGCGGCCACGGTTCATGATGGCGACGCGCTGACTGAGCCTCTCAGCCTCAGCCATGCGGTGCGTTGTGAGAATGCCTGAGACCCCCAGGTTGCAGATCATCTCCTGGTGAATGAAGTCGCGCACCTCCCTCGCTCCCGTCGGGTCAAGGCCGACCGTTGGCTCATCGAGGAAGATAATCGGAGCCTTGATCATGAAGCCTTTTGCGAGGAGCAGGCGCTGTCTTTCACCAGTCGACATGGTGCGCGGTGTGGCATTCGCGAGGGTGCTCAGCCCCATCAATGAGAGCGTGTAGTCAATTCGCTCTTGCCGCTCTTTGTTTCCCAGACCGTAGAGCGCGCCGAAGAAGTGTAGGTTTTGAGTGGCGGTCATATTCCAGTCGAAGCCTACCCAGTGGCCGCTACCGACCAGGTTGATCGACAGCCGTACCTGATCTGGCTGGGAACGAACGTTGTAGCCGTTGACGAACGCCTCGCCCTGGTCTATTTGCAACAGCGTTGACAGACACTTGATGAGCGTCGTTTTGCCTGCGCCGTTCGGCCCCAGCAAACTTAACAACTCGCCGCGCCCAACCTTCAGGTCAACGCCATCCACAGGCAGGCAGAACTGAGCCTTCTGGCGATACTTGACTAGATTGCTGATGATCCACTGCGCACTGCCCACACCGTAGCCTGGCGGCAATCCTTTTCGCGACAGGAACTGCTTTCGCAGTCCGAATGTTTCGATGGCCCAGCGATCACGATCAGGTTTTATTGACAAGGTTTCTCCTCAGGTCGGTAGGGGAGTAACAGGGTGTTACTCGAAAGCTGGTCCCGGAGGGACCTGATGTTTATAGCTACGCAGCTACGCAACAAAAAACATATTCCGGCTCCAGCGGAGCCGAATGTTGCTGCTGCCGTTATATATGGCGCTCCGCAGGAGGTGCTATGAACATTTGGACGCTGCGCGGCCAGAACCTGCCGGCAACACACTCTTAGCCACCACGCTCAGGTCCAGCGGGAAAGTCTTCCATCCATGCGTGCCAATCGCAGCCCGTACTGGAAGAGCTTCCAACCAACAGGCAACGTAATAGCGGCGTAGATGGCGAGCATCAAACAGTCAGCCCATATCGGCGGTATCGATATGTAATGATGAAATGGGAGCAGTGGAATCTTGTCTGAACCGAA
>JBKPPU010000066.1:0-69587 GCA_046733695.1 Acidobacteriota bacterium | reverse complement strand
CACCCGCTACCGCGAGGTGGTTCTGACTGTATCCAAGTACGCGTTCCGACTTTGAGCCAAGCTACCTTACCGAAATGTGCGCAGTTCGGGCGTCGGGAGGTGCGGCACGGCGTTGAACTGAAACATCTGCAAACGCCCGTCTCGCAATCGCAGAGTCGTATATGACGAGTTATATAACACGCCCGCAAGTTCTCTCATGCGCTTGTCGGTAAGTCCGAGGGCGAGACCAGTCAACACGCCGGTGGGTGTTGCAGATGTCGCCACCAAAACATTCGCGCGCGGCGGTAGATGTTCGATCTTATCAAGACAATCGAAAATGCGTTCCTGAAATTCCTCCCACGTCTCACCGCTGTATGGCAACTTTCCCGAGATCCAGGCGTCGACCATCTTCGTATCGCAGGGCCGCCAGTGGCGGTGAACTTTTGCTTCGCTCACGCCAATGTTTTGCTTTACTTCGAGTCGCATCTCTTCGTACTCAACCCGAAATTCTTTATCGATCTCGGAAAGTTTTGGGCCAAGCTCGCGATAGATGTCGGTCAGGTCAAACTCGTTCCATCGATCGTCGACAGTTACGGGGGGAAAAGAAACTCCCGCCCGATCGTAAACATTCTTTATTGCCGATGCAGTTTGTTGTTGTCGCTGCATCGAGCCACAGTAGACGACGGTGAACTCGATTCGCTGAGCAAGAAAGTATTCACCCAACAACTGCGCCTGCCGTTGACCAAGACTGGATAACGAATCGTAAGCCTCGCGTGTGCCGGCTTGACCATGCCGAACCAGATGGATGTTGCTCAATCAGAATCTCCGCGACATTGAAAGCTTAAAGGTAGTAGCGTCCCGCACGTATGACAGCATCCGCAATCCGGCGCCGTGCAGCCACCGTATCGAATGGTGCTTGATCGGAAAGCGAACGGATATCGGAAATGAGTGCGCCGTACTCGCTATCGTCTGACATCGTATTCGCCGCTTGCTTCGCAGCATGTTGAAGACGATCGAAAGCGTCGGTAGCATATACACGAGTGATGTCGATCTGCACAGCACAACTCTCTTTGTCGCGGTTCAGCAATAATTTTTGCGTGCGTAGCACGCTGCTCTCGACCGCGTAGATCTCAATAATCATGTCGGCGACGAAACCGCATAGCTCCTGTTCGTTCGCGAGCGAGTCACCGAAGCGATGCTGCGCGCGAGTGAGCAGACTTGTCACCAAACATTTCGCGCGCGTCAACAAGTCACCCTCGGCTCTGAAAGTTCCCGAGGCTCCAGCTGACGCCTCACCGAGGGCCAAACCCCCGTTTCGCATTAGTCGAGTCGCGATTATCAGCCGGTTGATCTCGTTCGTGCCTTCGTAGATTCGCGTGATGCGCGCGTCGCGATACGCGCGTTCGGCCGGAAACTCCTGCGAATAGCCGTAACCGCCAAATACCTGCAATGATTCGTCGACGGCAGTCGCCAGCGCCTCACTCGTCCAAACTTTATTTATCGAACACTCGACGGCGTAACCCTCGATCGCTTTCAACACGCGATTGTGATCGAGTTGATCGATTGCCTCCAACGCCCGGTCGACGTCGCCGAGCGTGCGATAGACCATGGCGTCGCCGATGTAACAACGCACTGTCATCTCGGCGAGCTTCTGTTTGATCAGGCCAAACTCGGCAATCGCGCGACCGAATTGACGGCGCTCGACTGCGTAACGAACCGCCCGCGTTAACGCCTGTTTCGCACTGCCAATGTTGCGCGTGCCTAGTTTCAAACGGCCCAGGTTGAGGATGTTGAAAGCGACTTTGTGACCTTGGCCGACTGTGCCGAGAACGTTCTCAACCGGAACTTTCACGTTGTCGAGAATGAGCGCCGTCGTCGAAGATCCGTCCAGGCCAAGCTTGGGTTCCTCTCTGCCACTCACGACTCCCATCTCGCGTTCAACGATGAAGGCCGTGAACTGTTCCCCATCCACCTTCGCGAAGATGGTGAACAGATCGGCAAAGCCACCATTCGTGATCCACATCTTCTGCCCGTTGAGAAGGTAATGCCTGCCGTCGTCAGTGAGAGTCGCTTTGGTTGAGGCGGCAAGCGCGTCCGAGCCCGAGCCCGGTTCGGTCAACGCGTAGGCGCCGATCATTTCGCCGCTCGCCAGTTTTGGTAAGTAACGTTCTTTCTGCGACTCGTTTCCAAAGTACACGATCGGCAGCGTGCCTATCGTCGTGTGCGCTCCGAGTGATCCGGCAAAAGACGGAAGGATCCCGATCTGTTCGCCGACGTATGCCGATGAAACTTTGTCGAGGCCGAGGCCTCCATATGCTTCCGGGATATCGACTCTCAGCAGGTCCAACTCGCCTGCTTTAAGTAACAACTCGCGTGTGAGGGACCAGTCTTTCGCATAGATCTGGTCGGCGACAGGCAGAACTTCAGTGCGCATGAAGTCGGCGGCGATATGCCCGACCAGCTGTTGGGCGCTGGAAAGATCTTCGCGAGTAAAGATGGCCATCGTCATGGTTTTGTTGTATAAGAGCCTACCGGACGGTCGGTAAAATAGCACTCGCTCAGCAAGACAGACAAGTTATCCACAGATTACACAGATTTCACGGATCAATATGAAGCAAATGAGCTCCAAGGCATGGTTCGCTCTATCTGTGCTCTTCGCTATCAACACGCTCAACTTCTACGATCGTCAGATACTGGGCGCGGTTGGCGAGACGGTGCGCGAAGAATGGAAACTCAGCGACACCGCGCTCGGCTCGCTCGGTACGGCATTCACTCTACTTTACGCCGTCGTCGGAGTTCCAATCGGAAGATTGACTGACAAGTTCTCGCGCCGCTGGATCCTGTTTGCCGGAGTTACGCTCTGGAGCGTGTTGACAGCCACATCCGGACTCGCTCGCAACTTCACAGAGCTCTTCATCGTGCGCCTCGGAGTCGGAAGCGGCGAAGCTGCCTGTGCGCCTGCTTCGGCATCGTTGATAGGGGATCTCTTTCCTGCTTCACGCCGTGCTAAAGCGCTCGCAGTTTTTATGATTGGTCTGCCGCTGGGCATCGCTTTGAGTTTTCTCGGAAGCAGCCTGCTCGAACATCGTTTCGGTTGGCGGTTTACTTTCTACATCGCTCTGGTTCCGGGAATCATTTGCGCGTTCCTTGCGCTGTTGATCTCCGAGCCGGCGCGGGGCGCGGCCGAAGTTCATCAGATCACCTCGTCGAAACGAAGCGGTTCGCCATACCTGCTTGTGCTTTCCATTCCCACGATGTGGTGGATCATCGCTTCAGGCGCACTTCACAACTTTAACATGTACGCGATTGGCGCCTTTCTTTCGCCATTCCTTCAGCGAGTTCATCACGTCAGCAAGCTGAATGCGGGAATGATTGCGATGGTTGTTTACGGACTCGCAGGTGTACCGGGACTGATTGTCGGTGGAATGCTCGGCGATCGCATGGTCAGAAACAAACCAAACGGGCGCCTGGTAGTGTCGACAATTGCGATCTTCATTTCTGCGCCGCTGATGTACCTGGGTCTGAGTCGACCGGCCGGGGACCTCACCGCGTTCATATTATTTGCCGGATTTGGCATGGCTTCAATGTACATGTACTACGCAACGGTTTACTCCGCGATTCAGGACGTGATCGAACCCGGTCTTCGCGGGACGGCGATGGCACTCTATTTCTTTGCGATGTACGTGCTCGGCGCATCGCTTGGTCCAGTTGGCATGGGGTTTCTGAGTAGCTACTTCACGCGACAAGCGGCGTTAGATGCAGGCGTCACGGAAACAACCTTCCAGGCCTTGCGACCATTCGCTGCGCAGGGATTGCACTCGGCACTCTACGTCGTCCCCGTGTTCGGCGTTCTGTTGGGACTGGTGTTGTTTGCCGCTTCACGCACAGTGGCGAGAGACATGGAGAAGCTTCAGTTCTGGATGCGCGAGTCTGTCAGCTCTGAGGCGAAGTCTTACGCAGATGCCGCGGATTAGAAACCGATGAAAATCTTCGCGATCCTCCTCTTTGCCGGCCTCGCGTTTATTGTTTACCAGGACGCCCCCGTTCCTCCCAATGCAACGAGCGCCGAGATTTATCAACTGCGTTGTGCGGCGTGTCACGACAAGCCAACAGCTCGCATACCGCCACGCGCGCAGATCGCTAAGCGATCGACAGAAGACGTGGTCCAGGCGATGACGACCGGAACGATGAAGCAATGGGCCGAAGCGCTTACTCCCACGCAAATCAACGGCGTCGCGCTTTACCTGACAGGGAAGCCCGCAGCCGCGCCTTCGCCCGCAACTAACGACAATCTTTGCAAAGAACCAGCGCCGCCGCTCATGCTCGACGAACTGCAGTGGAACGGTTGGGGAAGAGATCTCGACAACTCTCGTTATCAGCCGAAACCGGGTATCAGCGCGGCCGCCGTGCCGAGACTGAAAGTAAAGTGGGCCTGGCGTCATCCGGGTGCGATGGCGACCGGCCAGCCGACGATCATCGGACAGCGATTGTTTGTCACAACCGAAGCAGGCCAACTCTTCAGTTTGAATGCACAGACGGGGTGTACCTACTGGTCGATTAAAGCGGGCGCCGGTTTGCGCTCCGCGATAACGGTGGCCGCTTTGCCCGAAGGTGGAAAGGCGAAGTTCGCACTTTACTTCGGCGACCTCAGGGCAACCATGCACTCGGTTGACGCCGACACTGGCGAGGTTATCTGGACCACAAAGGTTGAAGAGCACTCGCTATCTCGCATAACCGGCTCGCCGGTGCTTTACCGCAATAGACTGTACGTTCCGGTTTCGTCGATAGAAGAAGTCGCTGGACGAGAGGCTAAGTATGAGTGTTGCAAGTTTCGCGGCAGTCTCGTGGCAATCGACGCGCATACGGGCAAGATACTGTGGAAGAGTTTTACCGTTCAGGAAGAACCAAAGCCGTTCAAGAAAAATTCCGCGGGCACGCAAATGTATGGACCAGCAGGCGGTGCGATCTGGTCTGCGCCGACGATCGATCCGAAGCGTAAGGTTATTTATGTCGCCACGGGCAATTCATACACGGATGTGCCGACTGGACACTCCGACGCAATCATGGCTTTCGATCTCGAAACCGGAAGTCTCAAATGGGTGAACCAGGTCACACCTACAGACAATTTTCTTGTCGGCTGCCGGCAACCGGGTGTCGGCAATTGTCCTGAAGACGCCGGACCAGATCATGACTTTGGCAGTTCACCGATCTTGCGCACCGGACCGAATGGCAAACAGATTTTGCTGGCCGGGCAGAAGTCTGCCGTGCTCTACGCACTCGATCCGGACAAGAGCGGTAAGATTCTCTGGCAGGTTAGGCTCGGTGGGGGCGGCGCGCTCGGGGGCATCGAGTGGGGATTCGCTGCAGATGAAAAGAACGTCTACGTGCCGGTGGCGGACACGACTGGTCCACAGCGCAAACCCGGCATCACTGCACTGCAGATTTCGACCGGCAAGCAACTGTGGCATGTGCCGGCGCCGGTCGCGAACTGCAGTTGGGGACAGGCGCGCTGCAACAACTCACAATCGGCTGCGGCAACATTGATTCCGGGTGTGATCTTTTCAGGGACAGTCGATGGACACCTGCGCGCGTACGCAACGAAAGATGGAACCATCATCTGGGACGTCGACACTGCCTTACCGATTCCTACTGTGAACGGAGGTCTCACGAACGGCGGCGCTTTGGATGGTGGTGGGCCAACGATCGCAAACGGGGTGCTCTACACAAACTCAGGCTACGGCCGCATCGTAGGTCAACCCGGTAATCTCTTACTCGCATTCACTGTCGACGGTAAGTAGCGGGCTTTGGTAGTTATCTGGCTGGATAATCGTGAACAAATGTTGACAGTTGTCGGGCGAAGGATTTATTGTCCGCCAGATCCTGCGGGGTGGTCCTCAGAACCTTGACTTTGTAATTCTGCCACCTCCATCTGCTACACCTCAGTTCGTTGGTGAGTTGAATGAACAATAACAAACAAAAACGCTCAAACGTGTTGCGCGTTTCCGATTTCATCTCTGGTCTTGTTCCAGGTTGGCAAAAGCAGTTCACGCTTGCCTGGCCTCCGGATGTGTTCGCCATAGCAGCAGGCCTTCTTCACAGATCCGGAGCATATACCCGCGTGGTGATGGGGAATTGGCCACCCGGGTCAGGAAGTGCGTGGGCTCGCAACATGCGTAAGCTTGGCCGCGAATGGAGAAAAACTTTTGTCGACGAAAAACCTCCGCCAGCGCGAATAAAGGAATGGTGGAACATTGTCGTCGCAGCGTCGGGCAAACCTGTTGAGGAGGTATCAGCGCAAGGCGATTTGACTGACGCACTCATACAACTTGCGACTGCAGCAGATGAGGCTTCGTGCGGATTAGGATTTCCACGAAAGCATCTTGATCAATTTGATGAAGAGGCGAAAGACCTGCTCGAGTCGCCCGAGGGTTCAACTCTTTGCAAGCAAATCGACAAGTCAAGATGCCGCGTACTTCCTAAAACTCATACCCCACAGAATGGCCTGACAATACGCTCGCTCTCTCACAATCTGGCGTTGGCCCATACAGGAGATATGGATCCCCGGTGGTATTGGCTTCCCACTAGCCATCTAACTCGGCGATTAAATCTGCTGGTGATTCCGTGGCCCTTAATAATCCAGCCCAGGCAGTTTTCTGCTGCGCATCCACGCCGTGGGACGCTGAAGAATATGATCAGGGATTACGGTTTCTTTGACTATCTGCCGAGTTCAGGCAGTGACCTTCCGGCTCTAGTCTCCGAATTACTTGAGTCCGCTGAAAATTCCGTCGGCCCGGTTGATGGAATTGTTCTACCCGAAATGGCTGTGAGTGATGCCGATTATGAAGCCGTCCTTCAGGCAGCCTTCGCGCACGATGCGTTTGTTATAGCCGGAATACACAAAGACAAAGAAGTAAAAGGTGATTTTGGAGAGAATGTAGTAAGGTTCAACACTAAACTCGTGGGTGACTTTGCATTTGAGGTGTCCCAACTCAAACACCACCGGTGGTTACTTGATGAAGGCCAGATCATCCAGTACCACCTCGGCGGAAACCTGGAACCTTCTGTCAAATGGTGGGAAAACATAAAGATTGCCCCACGTCAGCTTAACTTCTTAGTTCTCGAACAATGGTTGAGTATGTGCGTACTTGTGTGCGAGGACCTGGCCCGACAAGATCCTGTTTCAGATATCGTCAGAGCTGTTGGACCAACCCTGGTAGTAGCGTTACTAATGGATGGTCCGCAGCTTGACTCTCGCTGGTCAGCGCGTTACGCGACTGTCCTGGCAGATGATCCCGGCTCGTCCGTCCTGACGCTTACGAGCCTTGGTATGGTCAATCTTTCTCGTCCTCCCGGTAAGCCCCCATCCAGAGTAATCGCATTATGGAAGGATGTTAGATCCCCCGGGTCAAGAGAGATTGAACTACCCAGCGGCTCGAAAGGTGTTGTATTGAGCCTCTCGATTCAACACCGTGAAGAGTTTACAGCGGACGGACGATCCGACTTTGCGGCGACAGGATTTCCGATTCTGACAGGCGTCCATCCGGTATAGCCTGCTTGACTTGAGCACGACCTATGAGAATAATGAAACCGATGGTTGCTGCTAAGTTAAAAGTACTAACCGCACTCGACGCTTCAGTGCTGGCCCGAATTGCTGGAAACCCTGAACTGGCGCGTCCGAAGAGGGCTGCGCTGTTAGAAAAACTCTCACCGAGAGCTCAAGAAGTTGCAAACGTGCTTTTTGATGAGAACGAGCAAGCTTCCAGCGAAGCGAGGGAGGCAGCCGTTGCCATTCGTAAGTGGACTGGTCGTCAACCTAACGCCTTCACTCCGAGAAGTGGCAGGACTCGCTGAGTCCTCTGTGAAAGACGCGAGCTTCGGCTAATCTACCACCTCAATCCTTAACCTTCAGTGTGCGCTTCGTTTATTCGCGTTACCTGCGCGATAAGCTTTTGTCTCATCGCGAACGACGTCGATGAGGTTGCCGATACTCAGATTGACGTCAATCAAATGCAGTCCCCACTCAGGCAACACCTTGCCTTCTCGAACAACATCTCCAGTGATTTCGTCTGTTCTCGAGTCAGCAGGATTACCATTGACTGCCACTGCCAGGTACGATCCTTTCTCGTTTGAAACGCATTCAGCAGTCAGCATTCCGGGAACACTCACAAAAGGCGTGTCGATTGCCGGTGCGTCTTTGACCCATGGCCCAGCAGGAGCCGCGGATGTTCCACTTCCTTTCGTCGACAGGTAAGCATGCAATTCCCCACTGCCACCACTAAGTGCCGCTGGATTTGTGCAACCTGCGATCATGTCCTGACCAGCCACTTTGGCAAATCTTGAATTCGCCGGTGGCGGAGCGTTGGCGCGGAAAGAAGCATAAGTGATGACACACCCGGTCTGTTTTGAGTTTCGACATAGCGGCACGTGCTGAAAGGCGCCGCCCACATCTTTGTCGCGCGGAACGGGCAAGTTCGTTCCCAGCAACAACGCTGAAATGAGTTGCTTCTGGATCGGCTTGCCGTCGATCTCATGCTTGATTAGTTCCGTCAGAACCATTGAACCCTGCGAGTGCCCGATCAGAACTACGCCACGGCCCTGATTGTCGTGCGTCAGATAGTAATTCCATGCGTCGAGCACGTCGTTATAAGCAAGTTTCCAATCGGCCGTCGCGCCTCGACCCGCCAGAAGCGATCGCAATGCTGCGAGTGTCACCTGCCTGTAAAGCGGGGCGTAGACGCGGCATTGAGAACCGAAACGCGCTGCCTGTACCTTCACCACGTTCAACTCTTCCTGACCCGCCGTCATGTCGCTATTTGGCGTCGGATCCATCGACACAGTCGGATAGACGTAGAAGCAATCAATCGGCGCTTTCGGATTTGCGGCCCACGGCTCGCGCGTCAATTTGCCATTGGCGGCGATGACCGTTGTGGTGAGATCGACGTCACAGGCGTCATGACGGCCCGGACGGCACAACCAGGTTTCTGCTTTGCTGTAGTCGTTTCCCGGAGAAGTCGGGTGCTCCTGCGCGGGGCTACCGACAATCGTCAAAACCAAGGCGCTCAAAGAAAGGGCGGCATTTAGGATTCGAGACATATCTCCTCCGCTGGCTGATTTTGTGCTTTTTGTGCTTTTTGTGGCTACTGTCGTTTTGCTGTCCACGTGCCTGAACCAATATCTCCGAGGTTCACAGTTCCCTTCATCGTTCCGTCTTTTTCAACTGTGCCGGTGTAATTGATAGTTGCGTCCTGACCTTGAGCCTGGACTTTGAGTGTGAAGTCGATCTTGTTTCCTTTGACAGAACCGGTTAGTGGCGCTTCGCCAAATGCGCCTTTGTATTGTCCGGTTAACTTTTCGCCTTCCTGTTTGAAAGTGAAAGTGGGAGTGCCTGAACCCGCGGGAGTTTCAACCTGAAAGGCCCACGCGCCGCTGACGTCGGTTTTGTCAGCGGGAGCCGCCGCCGGTGCAGGTGAACTCGGCGCAGGTGCGGCAGAGTCGCCCGCGCGCTTCGCATTGAAATCACCCTGAGCGAAGCCACCGTAGTCGGCGCTGCCTTTCATTGTGTTTCCATCAAGGGCGCCAGTTAGTGTGATGGGCAGATCGTTATCCTGAAATTTCGTGGTCCACTTAAGCGTTACGTCTTTGCCTTTGATTGTTCCTTCGACAGGGAGTTCACCGCGTTGGCCTTTGAGTGTCCCGCTCACCTTCTCGCCGTCCTGCTTCAGATTGAATTGCAGATTGAAAGTGCCTTGTGGTGAGTTTAGGGTGACATCCCAGGTACCGGCGATCCCGCCGCCCTGGCCCATGATGGGTATTGCGCAAAAAACAGCGAACAGAATCAGCAGGAAACAACGGCTCATGACAAACCTCCTCGAGCTGGTGAATTGAAGCGTTGTAAAGAATCGAAGTAGAATGTGGCTACCGAACGGTCGGTAACGTACCATAAACCAATATGTCCCTGCCAGTCTGGAACTTCGAACAAGAGCCGAGCGATGAGCCGTTAGACGAGACCGGCATCAATCTGCGCGCTTACTTCGATCAGATGCCCGATGAAAAGATTCGGCAATACGATCCCGGTTGGGCTGATGAACAGACGATCGAGTGGGATAACAATTTCCGCGACGACGGAAACTTAATGCTGCTCTGTTGCGAAAGGGATGTCGACGTCCGCGAGTATCGGCGAGTGCTCGAGAAGTGTATCTCCTACCGGAATAGCCACAGATAACACGGATTCCATACACGGATTTTTCTTAATACTCACAGAGTGGACTGTGCACGTCGTAAGGTTTGACCTGCGGCGTAAACTTCGCGCCGTGGCAATCAGCGCAGATGGCGCCGCGTCGTGCCTGGCTATGCCGCGAGGTTGAGCTGACGTGAAGATCGTGACAGGCCAAACAGAACGTCGACAGGTCTCCGCGCACCACGACATCGCGAACATTTCTCAGCACGTGGCGATCACTCGGATTCAAGGTTTCATCATCGACCTTCGTAAAATCAACTGCGAAATCCTGAAAGAGGTTATCGCCGGCAATGAAGTTATTGGCATACGGGAGGCCAGTAGAACGCGACTTTCCAAAGCGAACGTGACATTGCGCGCAGATCGAAGTGATCGCACGCACGTCGTCGCGGCGTTTTTTCGACAGCCACATCAAGGCAGTGTTGTTCGAGTGGTCGAGAGTCGCAAGGCCGTGGCACGCATAACAATCGATACCAAAGGCGGTGAAGGAATTCGTGCTCGCATCAACCGCGGTGGCGTGACAGCCGGCGCAGCGACGGCCAAATTTCTCGTTGTCCCATGCTGGTGAATCGCTTACCGTAACAGTGTTAGCTCCGAGCACCGCCTGAAGGTTCAGAATCGAAAACTTTCCATAGCCGCTCTTCTTGAGAAAGCGCACCCGATGACGGCTGCCAAGAAAATATCCGATTTCGTTTACTACACTCGACAACTCAGGAAGCTTGCGGGCGAGCGCCTGCAGTTCGGGTGCATCCTCGCCTTGTCGAACAGTCACGCCATGCGCATTCTTCTGCCAGGTCGCGCCGATCGTGTTGCGATGACAAAACAAACACTCATCGCCGTGAAGGTATTCGGGAATCGGTTTGCCCACGTGGTTGCCGCCCCACGAGGCGGGATCGAGAACGGTTTGCTGCTGACTGAAGACAATTGATGCGAGTCCGGCGAGAGCAACCACGATCGTAAGGAGCGTGCGCATTAATCCGTCTTTTCCGTGTAATCCGTGGCTCAATACGGTTTCACTTCAATCGTGAACGGCACTGTTATCACCTTCCCATGCCGCTGAAACTGCGACCAGATTCGATAACGCCCGGCGCGCGGCAAGAAAGCTTCAAACGAAACTTCAGAGCCATCAAGCGATTGCGCCGGATGCGAATGAACATAGTCTCTCGCATCCTCAGAAAGAATCAGTGTATGGCCCCCCGCGCCGAGGTATGGCTCGAGGTCGCGCACCGGTTCACCTGTTTTCGGATCTGTGATCTGGTATGTAAGCGTTAACTTTTTTCCCGCCACCGGCTCGCGTGGATCCAGCGTCAACGCGAAGCGCGTACTCCCGACGTCGTGGGTCAATACTTCATCGGGTTTGATTACAGCGCGCGCAGAGAACAGATCTTCGCCGTAGCCTGCCGTTATCAGATTCCCAAACGCGACTTGCGGAACCCCACCCACCGGAAAGATGTCGGAGTAAACGAAATACGCGCCGGGCTTCGGAACCGAAGTTTCGATGACGAAGCTGCCGTCAGGTTGTTGTCGCGGGTGCAGGTGGGCGAAATAGTTCAGGTCCTGGCTGACGACGAAAAGGTGAAACCGCATCTCGTGCACGAGCTGAAACTCCTTCACGGTCGCGCCGGATTCCGGATGATGAATATTGAAAGCTAGTCTGAACGTTTGACCAGCTTTGATAAGCGATGGTCTTGTTCTTAACGACACGTCAAAATCGGCAGCTTCCGGACGTTTGGTCCTGACCAACGTCATCGCACACTTGGGACACTTGCCCGGATCGTCCGTAATGACGTCGGCGTGCATGGGACAAGTGTAAACATCCGCGCCTGGTGGAGTGACTAACAGCGCGTGCCTTTTGTGGCTGCTGCTGCCTTGCGGTGTTAACGACAACTCGCACAAAGGGAAGTGCAGACGAAGCTTGTTATACCTGTTGTTGATGTAGGCTACAGCTCTGACGCGTGTGCCCTTCGGCAAGCGAACCGGCTGCTGGAAGTAGTAATCTGGGTGCGAGTAGTAACGCCGTTCGTGCGCATCGCCCTGCCTCCATACCAACACTTCCGATGTTCCCTCGGGCCGGTACGCCGTCACTTCAATCGATTCCGTATATGGAAACAGGAATGGCCGAATCGCAATCGCCTCCGAGCGGGCTGATATCCTGATGGAGCTCTCGATACGGTAATGCTCAGCTCGGGCAGGAATCTCTTCGGGTGCGTGCATGGTGATGACCTTCTTTATGCGCGCAATCTCAGTTGCTTTATCGGCGGTTCGTACCGGGTCGGACGGCAGATCTTTGTCGTCGCCTTTGGGCGTACCGCCATCAACCCACGCTACGATCTGATCGACTTCATGCTGCGTCAACCCGTAATCGTCCTCAAACTGGCCAAATCCCTTCACCAACTGCTGCGGCGGCATTCGACGTTCAAGAATTTCCTCCTTGATCGCCCTGGCCCACGGACGTGCTGAGGCATAGTTATGAAGAAGGACTTTGGTGTTGCTGCCCGGCTGATGGCACGCAAGGCAGTGGTCCTGAAAGATACGAACGATCTCTTTGTTGAAGCGAATTCCGGTAGTAACCGGTTCGTGAGAGCTGGTTCGGTGAGTTCCGAAGAAGATGAAAACCGTGGCGAACAGCAAAAACCTGGAGCAGGAGCAGAATACAGGAGCAGGAATTCGTAGCACCTTTTTTACTGCTTGTGCTTTCAGCTTCCTGCTCCTGTATTCTGCTTCCTGCTCCTGTTTCTATTGGCCGGATTTCGTCTCCGTGGCTTTTGGCGCAGGCGGCGGACTATCGTAAACGAAACTCATCCAACCGATCATCATCTCTTCCCACGTTTGGTCGCCCCATCGCACGGCTTTGGTTGGATCCGGGTTGTATTTGTTGTTCGTCGAATTGTCGAAATGCGCGACGCAGTCGATTCGGGTGCCCTTCGGAACCGCAATCGGATCTTTGAGTACGTAATACGTTTGCCAACTGAAATCGTAGCGAGGCACCGAGAGCAAGATCTTCGAAGTGCCATCGGGAAACGTGGCTTTGTATTCAAAATCCTTCCCGCGAAGATGCATGTGAGGCATGAAGCTATAGAGCTGCGCTGGTTCGTTGAACGTAAAGCTCGACTTCACTTCGTAATTCGGATGACCGGCAGGTATCTCGAAAGCGGTCTGTAAAACTGGTCTGGTTACGACAGTGTGCGCAACCGGACTCTTCGCATAGATCACTCCGACAGTCGTCGTGTCTTTCATCGCCGTACCATTCGGCGTGTAATGGATCTGAAAGAGCAGATTCGATCCGGCCGGGATCTTTCTGCCGAACCCCGCTCTGAAGACGGCTGGATCCTCTCCGGGCGCAAATCCCACGAGCAACTTCCCTTGCAGACGCGAGGTGGCACCAGGCTCCTGCACAAACACGATCACGTGATGAACCACTGCGTGGGCGCTACTGCGGATTTCGGCCGACGTAATCCAGCGATCTTCTTTGAAGTTGGTGGGCACGCTCAGATACTGGTAATCGACAACGCCTTCCGCCGGCACGGATTGTTCGGGAGCCGAGAACGTCTGATCCGGTTTACCAATTTTCCACCCCGGAGTGTATTCCGGCATCGGTGGCAGATCTTTAGGATCGCCTTCCTTAGCGCCGTTATTCACCCACGCTAGAATCGTATTGATCTCCTCCTGACCAATGCGGCGATCGTTTCGCCACTCGCCATACTTCGGATCCGCGTGCCAGGGCGGCATGTCTCGGTTGGCAACCTTCTCGCGGATCGACTTGGCCCACGGTCGCGCGTCGTTGTATGTGAGCAGCGACATCGGAGCTATTTCGCCGGGGCGATGACAGCCAGTGCAGTTCTTGTAGAATATCGGCGCGACGTCTTTAGTGAAGGTGACGTTGTTTTCGCTAGTCGTCGTGACCGTTGGGCCAGACATTACTAACAACAGCACACCGACACCAAGCAGGATGGTTGCCTTCATCATTTTAGGGTGCTCCTTGCACGGAGAATCCGATCAGTTGTATAAGCTACCGGACGGTCGGTAAAGTAGCATGCGGGCGCGACCCAGCGCAATATTTGAACCCCAGACTACGCACATGGCATCAGGCGAACAACGATGAAAACTGAAAAGAAACCCGCTCCCAGTAACGAACGTTTGGCAGAGATTTATCGAACTGCAGCCCAGATCATTCTTCGCAAAGGCTATGACGCCACGTCTATTAACGACATTGCTAACGCGGTCGGGATGACAAAGGCTGGCCTGTATCATTACATCAACGGTAAGAAAGAACTTCTGTTCGACATCATGAATTTCGGCCTCGACGAGCTCGATGAAGAGGTTGCTACTCCCGCTTCCGCCATCCCCGACTCAGTCGAGCGTCTTCATTTCATCATCCGTAGTCATGCGCAACTCGTTACACGCGGACAGGGAGCGATCACAATCCTCGTTGACGAAATCACGGCACTCACTCCCGCTCAAAACCGGATCATCACCCGACGTAAACGTGAATACTTCAACCGGCTGCGCGAGCTAATGAACTCGCTCAAATCTGAAGGCAAGCTTCAGGACGTCGACACTACGGCGGCGACGTTCAGCCTGTTGGGAATGATTAGTTGGCTGTCGCGATGGTTCCGGCAAAATGGATCGTTGACTGAGGAACAGGTTGCTGAACAGATCTCGAAGATCGCTCTGAATGGTTTGTTGCGCCCGGAAGCGAGCCCCAGGAAACCCGCGCTCCGAGTAGTAAAAAAATAGTAGCCACAAAAAGGCACAAAAGGCTCAAAATGGTTTTATTAAGAACAGAGCGCCCATTAATTGATGCCTTTGAGCTTTTTGTGCTTTTTTGTGGCTAATAAACGTATGAATATTCTGGTTTGTATCAAACAGATTCTCGATCCGGAGATTCCGGCGCGTGAGTTTCGTGTCGATGCGGCGAAGCGCGAGGCTGAGCGGGGTAATGCTAACCTCGTCACGAATATCTTTTGTGAGAATGCACTCGAGACGGCGCTGCAGTTTCGTGAGGCTCTGAGCGAGACGAAGATTACTGTCCTCTCCTTTGGCGCACCCACTGCCGAAGACTCGCTGAGAAAAGCGCTCGCAATGAAGGCAGACGCAGCCGCGCTGGTTATAAACGACAAGACTTCCAATCCCGATCCGTTAACTGTGGCCCAGGTGCTCGCGGCCGCGATTCGTAAGCTCGGGTCGTTTGATCTCGTCATGGTTGGTCGCGAAGCCGGCGATTGGGGCGCGGGACAAACAGCAGGGTTGCTCGCGGAAGAGCTGCGGATGCCGTGTGTTTCTTTCGTGGATCGAATCGAGCCGATGAACGGCGGTCTGCGAATGAACCGCCAGACCGATTCAGGTTCCGAAGTTTTAGAAGCTCAAACACCCCTTGTAGTAAGCATCACAAACGATGAGCACAACGTCCCGCGCATACCGAAGGTGCGCGACGTGATGATGTCCTACCGTCAGCCGCTGACACAGTGGACTGTTGCAGACCTCGGATACGAAATCGAGGACGACAAGTATTACGAGGTAGTCGACTTAAGCATTCCGCAGAAAGAATCTCGCTGTGAGTTTGTTACTGGCGACACACTCGATGAGCGGGTTGAAAGTTTAGCGAAACGGATCACGGAAGTTACCAGCGCGCTATGAACGACGTCGTAATCTGTTTACTCAATCCAGCAGGATTCGACCGGGCCGCGCAAGGGCTCGCCGGTGCCGGACGCCGACTCGCCGAAGAGTTGGGCTCGCAACTGACGGCAATCGTGCTGAGTCCCCAAGGTCCCTCGCCGCCGGCGATCGCTCACGAAGTCGCAGAAGTCGTCGACAAAGTTATCGTCGTCGATCAAGGTGAGTATCAACCGGAGGCGGCACTCAACACATTAGTAAACGGGTGTAGCCAGCTCTCACCCGATGCAGTTCTTCTTGGAAATGACACGTATAGCCAGGAGGTTACCCCGCGACTCGCCTATCGACTTGGTGGCACGGCGGTCGGAGATGTTGTCGACATAACGGTTCACGAACAAGCTTTGCGAGTCTCGCGACAGGTTTATGGTGGAAAGGCGCAAGCAACAATTGAGCTCAAGCGCACTCCGGCCGTACTGTGGACGCGCTCGCGTTCTTTTGCTCCGGCGAATCGACTGAGTGAACCTGGAAGCATTACAGAGTTGAGTTTGGACATTCCCGTCGATTCACGAACAAGAATCATCGAGCGCAAACGTGAGTCACAAAGTGAACAGCGTTTGGAAGAAGCGCGAGTGATAGTTTCCGGAGGCCGCGGTATCGGTGGTCCCGAACCCTTCAATGACGAATTAAAACCGCTCGCAGAACTAATGGGCGCTCAGCTCGCCGCTTCGCGAGCCGCGTGTGATGCCGGTTGGGTGCCGCCGACGCTGCAAGTCGGACAGACGGGAAAGAAAGTTACTCCCGACTTGTATCTTGCGATCGCAATCACCGGCGCGAGTCAACACATGGCCGGTATCTCGGAGGCCAAAAACATCGCCGCGATCAATACCGATCCTGACGCTCCTATCTTCAAGCATTGCCGGTTTGGAATCGTCGAAGACTATCGCAAGGTTGTTCCGCTCCTGCGCCAGAAACTCATAGCCTTACAAAACTCCCAAACATGAACCCAGCGGGTGCGACGCGCCAGATTTACTGGAACATATCTCATACCTGGGTGATGTATGTTTTGCTGTTGCCCGCCCTTGCGATCTTCGTCTACGGCCTTTACCGGCAAGTCAAGAAATGGCGACGAGGCGCTCCAGCGGCCTCCTTTGATCGGCCCCGAAAGCGACTTAAACGCGTCTTGAAACACGCACTCGTGCAACGAAGAACCGCTCGCGACGTCTACGCCGGCACGTTTCATCGCTTTATCAGTTACGGTTTTGTAGTCTTAACTATAGCCACTACGGTTGTCGCGCTCGACGCAGACTTCGGAACTGCGATCATGCGCGGTCATTTTTATCTCTATTTTCAATCTTTCATCGTCGACTTGTTTGGAGCTCTGGTGCTCGCGGGAGTTGGTCTGGCTGCGATAAGGCGTTACCTCGCACGACCAAAGAAGCTTGTTTACACCGATGAAGCTACCTGGCTTCTCATATTCATCGCCTTGATCTGTTTGCAAGGATTTCTGTTGGAAGGCTGGCGCATAGCTGCGACGAATGATCCATGGGCCAGCTATTCGCCGGTCGGGAATCTGGTCGCTCACATTTCCGTGCCGGTGTTGAGCGAGTCGAGTTTGCAAACGGCCCATCGCTTCACGTGGTGGTTTCACCTGCTGCTGAGTTTTGGGGTCGTGGCGTGGTTTCCTTACACGAAGATGATGCACGTGTTTACCGCGCCACTGAATATCTACACAGCGCAACTCAGACCACTCGGGGCATCGTTAAAGCATATCGATTTTGAGAAGACCGAAAGCTTTGGCGTGAACTCACTTGCCGCGTTCACGTGGAAGGATCTGCTCGACCTCGACGCGTGCACCGAGTGTGGGCGTTGCACGGCAGTTTGTCCGGCCCACACTGTGGGAAAGGAACTTTCGCCTCGAGATATCATCCTGGACTTGCGCGACGCGATGCACGGCGACGGTCTCACCTCTGCGATCATCGGGTCTACTCCAGCAACCTCACCGGAAGCGCTCTGGCAATGCACAACGTGTGTCGCGTGCATGCAGGCTTGTCCCGTTTTTATCGAGCAGATGCCGAAGATCGTCGACATGCGCAGGTTTCTGGTGATGGAAGAAACCGAGTTTCCGGAGTCGATGCAGCAGGCAGTCATGTCGCTCGAGAAGCGTGGTCATCCTTTCAGCGGTACAAATGCGACTCGTCTCGACTGGGCTGATGGTCTCGACGTCAAGCACATCAGCGAGGTGCAGGATGCTGAGGTCCTTTTGTGGGTCGGTTGTGGCGGAGCTCTCATCGAACGGAATCAAAAGGTGACGCGATCGACCGCGCAGCTTCTCGATCGCGCGGGAGTGAAGTTTGCAATTCTCGGCCGCGACGAAAAGTGTTCCGGCGATCCCGCGCGACGGATCGGGAACGAGTTTCTCTATGAGATGCTCGCGAAGGAGAACGTCGAGAATCTGAAGAAACACAACGTCAAGAAGGTCGTCACTTCATGTCCTCACTGCTTCAACGCGTTTCGAAACGAATATCCACACTTTGGCGGTAACTTCGAGGTTTATCATCACAGCGAATATCTATCGCGCCTGGTAAGCGAAGGAAAGCTCAAGCCAATCGCAACGACGAAAGACAGCGTGACCTTTCACGATCCCTGTTACCTGGGCCGGCAGAATGATGTCTACGACGCGCCGCGGCAACTCGTGCAGATCTCCAGTAAAGCAACGGTTGAAATGGCGAGAAGTAAAGAGAAAAGCTTTTGCTGCGGCGGTGGTGGTGGGATGAGCTTTATCGATGAGCCACCCGACAAACGCGTCAACCAGGAACGCGCGCGTGAGGCGCTCGCTACTGGTGCAGACGTCTTGGCGGTCGGCTGCCCCTTTTGCATGACCATGATGGAAGACGGCATCAACGCGCAGCGTGGCGATCGCGAGATGCGCGTGATGGATATCGCCGAGTTGTTATTGGAAGCATCATAAGCCACGCGAAAAGGCCAAAACAGCGGGGGCAAGCCCCTCTTCCTGACTTGTTCTATTTTTTGTTCCTTATTTTCGGTTAAAGAACTTAGAAGCATAGAATAGAACAAGTCAGGAAGAGGGGCTTGCCCCCGCTGTTTTGGCCTTTTTGTGGATGGTTCTTGACCGTTTTTCATCGCAATGCTACTTTACCGACCGTTCGGTAAGTCCCGCCTTCAAAGGTCTGATTATGAAGAGACTGTTACTCGTTCCTATCATCGTAGCTCTGTTCTACTTCGTTCCGGCATCCGTCGAGCCGCGCGAAGAGATGGTGCCAATGCGCGATGGCGTGAAGCTTTCCACCATCATTTACTTACCCGAAGGCGCTGGACCATGGCCTGTCGTCCTCGTCCGCACTCCATACGGTAAGCAATCGCAAACGCGCTCCAATGGCGACTGGACCAAGAATGGTTTCGCGTTTGTCGTTCAGGATGTTCGCGGCACGTTCAAAAGCGAGGGTAAGTATCGGCCATTCGTCGATGATCAGGTAGACGGTTACGACACAATCGAATGGCTGGCCAAGCAGCCGTGGTCTAACGGCAAAGTCGGAATGTACGGCGCCTCTGCTATGGGAATTGCGGCTAACGAAGCGGCAATGGCGAATCCACCACACCTCGTCGCCGCTTTCGTCATGGTTGCTCGCTCGAGTGTGTACGACCAATCGAGCTTCATGGGCGGCGTCTTCCGCAAAGAGTTGAACGAAGACTGGCTCAAACGACAGAAAGCCGAATCGGTGCTGCAGGAAATCTTCAAACACGCAACACGAAGTGAATTTTACGACCGCGCCGACATGTCGAAGCACTGGCAGCAGATTCACATACCAATCTACAACTACGGCGGTTGGTACGACATCTTCAGCCAGGGGAACATCGACAACTTCGTCGGGCTACAAGGGAAGGCCGCCGCACCCGGAACCGGAAAGCAGAAGTTGATCATGGGACCATGGGGCCACGGTCAACTTGAAGAAGTGAAGTATCCGGCAAACTCCGGCGTCGGCGCGTTTGGCGGAACGATGTCGCTCGAGTTAGCGAAGCGTTGGTTCGAATACTGGTTGAAGGGCATTAACAACGGAATCATGAACGAGCCGCCCGTGCGCTATTACGTGATGGGCGACGTCGCGGATCCGCAGGCGCCGGGAAACGAATGGCGCACTTCCCCCACCTGGCCAGTCTCTGCCAAAACCACTTCTTACTATCTCAACGCCGACGGGGTACTAACCGAACAGCCGCCAAAAGAACGACATAGTATCGACCGCTACAAGTACGATCCTAACAACCCAGTACCAACCATCGGTGGCGCGAATCTGTTTTTGAAAAAGGGGCCGATGGACCAGCGAGCGACCGGCGAACGTACCGACGTGCTGAAGTTTGCTACGCCCGTCTTGCAGTCACCTGTTGAAGTAACGGGACGTATCGCAGTTGAACTGTGGGCGGAAAGCGATGCGCGTGACACTGATTTCACAGCTAAGCTGGTTGACGTTTATCCCGACGGCACTGAGAGGCTAGTGCTCGATTCGGTTTTACGGGCGCGGTTCCGCGAAGGGTTCGATCGCGAAGTGTTCATGAAGAAGGGCCAGGTCTACAGGTTCAAGATCGATCTCTGGTCCACCAGCATCATCTTCAACAAAGGACATCGCATCGCAATTCACATCAGCAGTTCGAACAGCCCGCGGTTCGATCCCAACCCGAATACGGGAAGTCCGTTACGCGCAAACGACCTCAAACAGATTGCGACTAATTCGATTCATCACGATCGCACACATCCTTCGCGGGCACTGTTGCCAGTTGTTCGAATTAATAACGGTCCGGTTACGTCTATCTCCGCGCAACACTAATAGGAGCAAAGCTTCATGTGGATTCGTAAAGCGCTTCGCGATTTTAGAAAGGGAGTCGACTCTCCCATGCCGACGCAGACGGTTTCGAACGAAGAGTTTATTCCCCGTCCGCAGTCGGAGCCCCAGCAGCGCGTCGAACATCTAATCGGCGAAATGTCCGAGGCGCGCGCGAAGAAACTGGGTATCGATCGCCGCAGGTTCATGGCGGGCACGATGGGACTTGCCACCTGCTTCCTGGCACAGAACAAAGTGTTTTCCAAACAGATCTGGGATGTCGACGAAATCGAAACGTGGGAAGAAGCTGCAACTGAAGAGAAGTTTCCGAAGAGCGAATACTTCATCATCGATTTGCAGTCACACTTCACTAACGGTCTTCCGATTGGCGGTTTTCGCAATGCCGAGTTTGTGAAGAACATGGGCTTCCAACTGAAGAATGATGCCGAAGCTTACGGTTTCCGAAACTTCGTCAAGGAGATGTTTCTGGATAGCGAAACGATGATGGTCGTCATCTCTGGTGTTCCCGGTCGTGAACTGTTGCGCGATGCGAATAACAAAGTGCTGGTCGACATGGAGCGTACCCCGGGTGTTTCGGGAAAGATCCTGCCAAGCTGGTTGATGTCAAAAGCTCGTAAAGAGATCAACGAAATGGCTGGTTCGCAGCGCGCCGTGAATCATGGAAATCTCGCGCCCAATCATTACTGGAACAAGACGACTGACACGATGGATCAGACGAGTTTGATCGAACAGATGGAGCGCGAGATCAACGTGTACGGCATTAGCTCCTGGAAGTGGTACTGCCACACCGATCCAGGGCAAACGGGAAACGGGTTTCAAGTGGATGACGACAACTCACAGTGGTTTATCGAAGAATCCCGCAAACGAGGCATCAAGCTAATCAGCGTTCACAAAGGTTACTCATACCAATCGCGTACGCTTGGTCACCTCGCCAATCCAAAAGACATCGAGAAGGCTGCGCTGAGAAATCCGGATTTCAACTTCGTGGTCTATCATTCCGCGATCAAACACGGATCGAGCGAGCCAAATTGGAAGGAGAGCAACCAGTACGATCCGACCACCGGCGATTTTCTCTGGCACAACGTGTTGATGGATATCAAGAAACGCAATCCCAAAATGAACAACGTCTACTGCGAGCTGGGTAGCTTTTTCAACACCCTCTCAGTGATCGATCCGGTGATGGCCGCGCACGGGCTGGGAAAGAACATCAAGTACTACGGCGTCGATCGAGTCGTGTGGGGGACGGATTGTCTGTGGTGGGGCTCCCCGCAGTGGGCGATTGATGCGTTTAAGCGTTTTCAGATGCCGGATGATATGTGCGAGAAGTTCGGTTATACAAAACTAACGAAGAAGGACAAGGAAAAGATCTTCGGACTGAATGCGGCGAAGCTTTACAACGTCGACGTGAAAGCAAAACGGAAAGCGCTGCCGGCGGATGCACTCACCAGAATCAAGACTGCATACCTGGAAGGTGGCGGCGAACGCAGTAATGCTGTTTACGGTTGGGTGCGCGCAGATGATTAGGTTTGTATTCATTTTGCTCGTCCTCTGTTTACCAGTCGCATCAGAAGCGCAGTCCGCACACTTTCATCATCTTCATCTCAATACAACCGATCCCGATCGAGCGATTAAGTTCTACACCAGCAAGTTTGATTGCGAGCAGCGCCGGTTTCTGGGCCAGGATGCGGTGTGGGCGCAGCAGTCGTGGATTCTCTTCAACAAAGTAAAGACTGCGCCGCCGTGGCAACTCACTTCGGCAATCTGGCACTTCGGCTGGGGTGCGGAAGACATGAAGACCGCATATCAGAAACAAATCGAGTCGGGGACGAAGTTCTTTACTCCGTTGACGGATATCAGCGACATTCTCGGGGGCACAGGCACCGGCCGCTTCTTTTACGCCTATGTCGAAACTCCCGACCACGGTCTCATCGAGTTGAATACCGCGAATCACCATCGCTTCGGTCATTTGCATTTGTTCAGTGAAGATCCAGTTGCAGCGGGCGAGTGGTACGCAAAACATTTCGGCATTACGCTGCGAAGCACGCGCGAGCCACGGTTTTATCGAGAGCACCAGATTGCACCGAGTGCTTCGTTCACGATGGACAACGTGAATTTCATCATCTACCCGATTCAGTACTCACGAAAAGCGTATGCGGATCAGTGGAGTGGGCAAACAAAAATGTCTTCGACGAAAGGCCGCGTTGTCGATCACATCGCCTTTAGGGTTGATGATTTGCGTGCAACACTGTCGAGACTGCGGGCGGAGGGTGTGAAAATTCTCGAACACGGCTTCATTGAGGGACCTGACTACATTCGGATCGAATTAGTAGCCACGGATCATACGGATTGAAGAAACGGATTATGGTGCACAAGCCTGGAGCACATGAATTGAGTTCTCACCGGCTCAAATTGAACTATTGGGATTATGGCGGCAGTGGGCCACTCGTCGTCCTGGTTCACGGTGCGTTGGACCATGCCCGCAGTTGGGACTGGGTCGCGGCGACGCTGCTAGACGATTATCACGTTTGCGCTCTCGATCTGCGTGGCCATGGCGATAGCGAGTGGTCACCCGGCGCAGTCTATTCTATCGTCGAGCACGTACTTGACCTGACCGCTCTTTGCGACACGCTCGGTGAAATACCTTTGACGCTGATCGGTCATTCGCTTGGCGGCGTGATTGCTTTGACTTACACCGGCGTCTTTCCCGATCGGGTAAGAAAAGTCGTCGCGATTGAGGGCATGGGACCACCGTCGAACCACCACTCGCAAAAAGATCCGTTTCCGGATCGCCTTCGCCGCTGGATTGATCAAACGCGAGATATCGAGCGACGTACTCCGCGCGCTTACACGGACATCAACCTCGCTGTGGCGCGCATGAGAGAGGCAAACCCGCACTTGTCTCAGGAAGTTGCTCATCACCTCACCGTTCATGGTTTGAAACAACGCGCCGACGGCTCTTACGTTTGGAAGTTTGATCCGTTTGTCAGGGCCTGGCCGCCGTACGGGTTCGATTGGACGCAGCGGATGACGCTTCTCGAGCGCATTGAGTGTCCGGTGCTGCTTTTTCGAGGAATGGAGAGTTGGGCCACCGACCCGGAGAAGGATGGCCGGGCAAAGGCGCTAAAGAACTATCGTTTGATCAATGTACCGAATGCCGGGCACTGGCTGCATCACGATCAGTTGGAGCTGTTTCTGCAAGAGACGAAAGAATTCCTAGCGGCGGATTTGCCTGTCTACTGCTCTACCACTCGATGATTCCCCGCGCGTCTGTGCCTTCCCTCAGTTTGTTTAATGCTTCGTTCACCTCATCGAGTCGATAACTATGTGTAACCAGCTCGCGTAGCTTTAGTTTTCCGACACGGTACAAGTCCACGAGCCGCGGAATGTCCACTACCGGCTGACCTGAACCATACAACGAACCGATCAGCCGTTTCTCTTGCATCACAAATGGAAACGCCGGTATGGAAGCAAGCGTGTCAGTCCGCGACAATCCCGTCACGACGATCGAACCACCTTTACGCGCGCAGTCATTTGCCTGAGTGATTGTGGAGGGCGCACCGACGGTGTCGAAAACGAAATCCGCTCCACGCCCTGCCGTTAATTCACGCACGGCTTCAACGGTGTTCTGCGTTGCTGCGTCGACCGAGTGCGTGGCGCCGAAGTCTCGCGCGAGCGTGAGGGCAGTCGCACGCAGATCTACGGCAATGATCGGATCGCAATGCGCCAGCGCTGCACCCTGTGCAACGTTAAGTCCGACACCCCCGGCGCCGATGATGACGACGCTGTTGCCCGCTTGGACACGAGCGGCATTGTTGACGGCGCCGACACCAGTCACCACCGCACATCCAATCGTCGCGAGCACTGCAAACGGAACGTCTGGAGGAATCGGGATCGCGCCCTCCTCGGCAATGACGGTGTAGTCGGCGAAACATGCAGTGCTGTTGAAGTGGGCCACGCCGTGGCCCCGTGCTCGAAGTCGAGTGCCGCCGCCGGGAAGATGATTGCGGTAGGTGGTCTTCAACAGGCGGTCACAAAGAACAGGTCTGCCTTCCAGACACATTGGACACGTTCCGCACGAGGGCGCCCAACAGAACACGACGTGATCGCCGGGTCGAACTTTCGTGACGCCTGGGCCAACTTCTCGAACGATGCCCGTGCCTTCATGTCCGAGCACGAGCGGAGTCTTGGCGGGCCAGTCGCCGCGTGCGGGATGCAGATCGCTGTGGCACACGCCGGCTGCTTTCACCTCTACGAGCACTTCTCCGGCACGCGGCGCTTCGAGCTCAGCCTCCTCAATCACCAGCGGCTGTCCCTGCTCCCACAAAATTGCAGCGTTAATTAGCATGCGAAAATTTGCCACAAAAAGACACAAAAAGCACAAAAGATGAGACCGATCGTTTTTGTGCTTTTTGTGCTTTTTTGTGGCATAAAATTCTTAGATCATTTTCGTGGCCATGTGTCCGAGCAACTCGACGCGTTTATCGAGTGCGGCGAAACGGCCGTCATCGGTTTGGCCGCGATGATAGCGATAGAAAATTTGCTGCAGCACAACGGCTAGTTTGAAAACGGCAAACACTTCATAGAACTTGATGTTCGATACATCGAGCTTCGTGCGTTCGGCGTATCTCTCCAGCACCTCGTCACGTGTGAACCATCCCCGCTTCGTAGTAACAGCCGCGAGGGAGTCGCTTTGCGCTGCAGGCGCCGTGTGTACCCAGTACGCCAGGAAGATGCCCAGGTCAACAAGCGGATCACCAACGGCGCTCATCTCCCAATCGAAGACTGCGACTAACCTACCAACGTCGTGCTCATCGAGCATGATGTTGTCGAGCTTGTAATCACCGTGAAGCAGAGCCGGCCGAATCGGATCCGGCGGCAGACGTTCAAGCAGCCACTGCGACAGCGTGTTCATTTCCGCCTGTTCACTCGTTTTCGAACCATGCCAACGTTTGGTCCAACCCTGAACCTGTCGCTCAACAAAGCCCTCCGCTTTCCCGAGCGAACTCAGGCCGTGAGCATCGATATCCACGAGATGCAGATCGGCAAGCGTGTTGACCACGGCGATACTGACTGACTTCCTTCGCTCAGGTTGGTTGGCGAGCTGAGACGGTTCCTCGTGTCGCACGACAACGCCGTGCCGTCGCTCCATAACGTAAAAGGTCGAACCTATAATGCTCGTATCTTCGCAAAGCAAATAAGGCTTTGGCGCGAGCGGAAATACCGAATGGATCGCTTCAAGGATTCGACACTCGCGCGCCATGTCGTGTGCTTTAGGAGGCACGGGTCCGAGCGGCGGACGTCGCAGCGCAAATTCCTGTTTGCCAAAGCGGAGCAGGTAGGTCAGATTTGAGTGACCGCCGGGAAATTGCTCGACCATCATCGAGCCGTTCGGATCGACACCTAATCCTGGACGGACATAGGCGTCGAGCGCATCCCAGTCGAGCTGTTCGCTGGAACGGACGGGTTTCGTATCAACCATTGGAATATTTAGCCACGGATAACACGGTTTTTAAATCCGGATTTAAGATCTGTGTTATCTGTGCCTCACTCATAGTAACGGACCAACCACTCCGCAACGCAGCATGGTTTGTCGGAACCTTCGCGCTCGACCGTTACATTCCACGTTGATTGTACGCCGCCTTTGATCTCTTCCAGAGTTGAAAGTGTAAACCGGCCGCGGATGCGAGCGCCTGCTGGAACAGGCGAAACAAACCGAACGCGATTCAGGCCGTAGTTTATTCCCATTCGCACGCCGCCAACCGATAACGCAAGCCGTGCGAGCGCGCTTAACAGCGACAACGTCAAAAACCCGTGCGCGATCGTAGTCTTGAATGGCGATTCACGCGCAGCGCGCTCGCGGTCGAGGTGGATCCACTGGCGGTCTTCCGAAGCCTCGGCGAACTGGTCGATCCGTTCCTGCGACACCTCGAGCCAATCACTAATCGCGACTTCTTTGCCGGCATAGTTCGCGAGCGCCGCGATACTCTCAATCTGAGTTACTGGCATATATGCACGTGGAATCAGGTACAGCGTACAGGTGCAGGTGCTCCTGCTTGCTGTTCCTGCTCCTGAATTCAGTTCTGTAGGTTCTCGAGAATGGTTGCGGCTCCCTGCCCTCCGCCGACGCACATCGTAACCAGACCGTAACGCGATTTGCGACGTCGCATCTCGCCAAGTATCTGTACTGTCAATTTCGCACCCGACGCGGCGAGTGGATGGCCCAATGCGACGGCGCCACCATTCACATTCGTGCGTTCATCGTCCATGCCCAACTCGCGCATCACCGCCAAGGCCTGACATGCGAATGCTTCGTTGAGCTCGATCAAATCGATGTCACTCAAACTCAATCCGGCCAATCGCAGTGCTTTGGGAACTGCAACCACTGGTCCCATTCCCATGATCTCCGGCGGCACACCACCGACCGCGTAAGAAACAAATCGTGCCAGCGGTTTCAGTCGAAGCTCATCTGCACGCGCTCGCGACATCACGACTACGCCCGCCGCACCATCAGACGTTTGACTCGAATTGCCGGCGGTGACCGAACCGCGCGCGTGAAAAACAGGTCGGAGTTTAGCCAATGCTTCAGGGGTCGTGTCCGCTCGTGGTCCTTCGTCGGTGTCGAAGACGAATTCTGTGTTACGCACTTCGCCGTTGTCTTTCAGATCAGTGATGCGAACGTCCAACGGCAATATGCCATCGTCTTTGAACTTCCCTGCGGCTTGTGCCGCAAGGGCTCGTTGGTGACTCCGATAAGAGAACGCGTCGGATTCCTCGCGAGTGATGCTGTACTTGCGAGCGACGTTTTCGGCGGTCAGGCCCATGCTGAGGTAGACGTCCGGTCGATGTTCGATGAGGTAGGGATTGGGTCTATACCTGGTGTTGCCGCGCAGCATGCTCATCGACTCGGTGCCGCCCGCGATAATGCAGTGGGCCATGCCCGCGAGGATGCGTTCGGCAGCCTGGGCAATGGTTTGTGAACCGGAGGAACAGAAACGGTTGACTGTGACGGCGGGTACTTCGTGCGGCAGGCCCGCTCGCAACGCCGCGATGCGAGCAACATTCGTGCCCGACTCCGCTTCGGGTGTTGCACAACCGATGATGACGTCGTCGATCGATTCCGGCGGGAGCGCTGGTACTCGTTTGAGTAGATCAGCGATGACGGCCGCAGCCATATCATCAGGCCGCGTCGTGCGGAGTGCGCCGCGCGGTGCTTTGCCGACGGCCGTGCGCCCACCAGCGACGATTACGGCTTCGTTCATTTACTGCCTCCTAAGCTCGTGCGTTCGAGATCGAGGAAATACTTTTCATCAACCCACTGGGGTGCGGATAGATCACCACCGCAGAGTACAAACGCTACTTTGTTACTCGCGTGCAGGTCGGATTCACTCATGAACTCACCTTGTCGCATCACGTACAATCCCGCGCGCAAGGCGGCGAGCGCGTCACGCCCCGCCGCATAGCAAGTCTTGCTGCTCGTGGGTGGTGAATAACCGGCGTCAACAAGGTCGAGTACGACTCGCTTGGCATGCGCTATTTGATGATCACGATTCATCACGATGCGATCATTCGCGGACAGAAACCCAAGCGAACGTGCCTCGGCGGCGCTGGTAGATACTTTTCCTGTAGCGATCGTTTGCAGCACTTGTTGAAGTAACGGCAACGGATCCGTGTTTGCTGTTTTCATCAACGGTGAGACGATTCGTCGCACCATCTCTTTACAGCCGCCAACTCCGATCTGGCCCATGTAAGTTTCTGCTGCGGCAACTATGGCCGCTGCGGACATCGAGAGTACGGCACCCGCGCCGAGCGTTCGTCCCACGGGTGCAGCTACCACCGGCCTCGAAGAGAAGCGGACTCTCATCAAAGCATCCTGCAATTCCTTTACAGTGCTCGATTCCCCAACGAGATCGGCAGTTACAATCACGAGGCCGGCATAGTCGCCGTTTTCAATTGTATCGAGTGCCTCACCCAAAATGGCGACATCAAGAGTGTTGGTGAGCAACTCGAGACACAAGACCCCTTCGCCGAGATCGCTCAGGCCCGTGCTAGTTTTCCGGCCGCCGTCTTCGGATCGATAGAAAGTCTCACGGCCCGACGCAAGCATCTCCTTCACCCACGGCGCGACGGAGATCTTTTCTCGCTCCATGTTTGCGACCGTCTCTCGCACACCGAGCGCATCCCAGATTTCAAATGGACCGAGCTCGTGCGAAAAGCCCCAGCGAACAGCGCGGTCCACATTCACAATGTCGTCTGAAATCTCCGGTATGCGTCGCGCAGCGTAAGCGAGTGAGTTGTAAATGGTGTGACGCGCAAGCGCGCCGGCTTTGTCGTTTTGCTTGAGAATGAATTGAAGCCGTTCGACCAGCGGCATCTTCATCGCTTCAGCAATAGAAGGTATCTCGGGCTCACGTCGAGGACGATACTCGAAGGTCTCAAGGTCAAGGGAAAGAATGTCACCCTTCGTACCCCTCGGTGTGCCTTTTGCAGGCTTTTGATAAAACCCCTGGCCAGTCTTGTCACCCAATCTACCCCGCTCGAGCTGTGTATTTCGCACGTGGCGAACCGCCGAATTACGCAGGACCTCACGCGATTCGTCGTGTTCGATCAAGCCGTAAAGGTTTTCGGCGACCCCTGAAGACACATCGAGGCCAACGAGATCCTGAAGGCGAAAGATTCCCGTTTTTGCGCGGCCAATAAGCGGTCCCATGATCGCATCCGCCTCTTCAACAGTGTATCCATTCTCATAAATGTAATTGAGCGCCATCGCGCCGGACATCGATCCGTAACGGTTGGCAATGAAGTTTGGCGTGTCTTTGCAAATGACGACGCCTTTGCCGAGTCGATCCTCCGCGAACGTTTGCATGAATTCGGTGATCTGCGGATCGGTGTCCGCAGTTGGAATCACTTCGAGCAGCTTCATGTAACGTGGGGGATTGAAGAAGTGCGTCCCAAGAAAATGCTTCCTGAAGTCCGACGATGTTTCAGCGGCAATCGCGCTGATCGGCAATCCGGAAGTATTGGATGAGACGATGCTCGCGGGCTTTCGCACTTGCTCGATGCGCGCTACGAGCTCGCGTTTGGCTTGCAGGTTTTCGACGATTGCTTCGACGATCCAGTCCCCTTCACCAACCCATGAAAAGTTGTCGGTAAGATTGCCTATCGTGACGAGGTCCGCCGTTTGCGGTGTGAAAAATGCCGGCGGCTTCGACTTCTTTAGTCGATCGAAGTTAGCGGAAACAATTGTTTGTGTGATATCGAGCAGGTAAACAGGCAGTCCGGCATTCGCGACGTGGGCGGCAATGCCGCCTCCCATCGTCCCTGAGCCAATCACTACCACTCGCTTGATTGAGTAACTCATAGCTCACAGACCACCGGTGATTTCGAGGACCTGACCGGAGACGTAATCGGAGAGTGGCGAGCAGAAGAAGAGCACGGGCCCGGCGCCTTCAGCCGGTGTGCCGCCGCGTCCCAGCGGAATCAGTTTGAATGCAATCTCGCGATTTGCCTGAGGAATGCCCAGCGCGATGTCGGCCGACTCGCGTGCAATATGTTCACCTTGCTCTTTGGCGCGGGTTAGTCGCGTCTCGATAAACCCGAATGCGACTGCGTTGACCTGGATGTTGAATTGGCCCCACTCCTTCGCGAGTGTTTTTGTGACGCCAATGATTCCTGCTTTACCGGCGGCGTAGTTAGTCTGACCTGCATTGCCTCTCGTACCGGTGGTTGAGCTGACGTTGACGATCTTTCGTGCGTTTGCTTTTCCGAGTTCTGATTTTTCGCGCTTCGCTGTCTCACGCAAATACTCGGAGGCGGCGCGAATGATCCGGAAAGGCGCAGTCAGGTGAACCTCGATCATCGCGTGCCACTGCTCGTCTGACATCTTGTGCACGGTGCCGTCCCACGTGTAACCGGCATTGTTGACGATCGCATCGATGCGCCCGTACCTGTTGAGTGTTGCCTTAATTAAGGCAGGAGCAAAATCAGCGCTCGTTACATCTCCTGGAAAAGCAAAGACATCAGCATCGCGCGACTGAATCTGTGACGCCGCCTCATGCGTCACATCGGCATCAATGTCCGAAACAACAACACTGGCGCCATGCTCTGCAAACAGCTCAGCACACGCGCGCCCAATCCCACGCGCAGCACCGGTGATAATCGCCACTTTTCCTTCTAACAATCCCATCGGTTTGATCGGCGGTAATCCGGGCTTTGATCCGTATAATCCGTGGCCTAACTTGCTTCATCGCGGAGAACGCGATGCAAAACTTTCCCGACCGCAGTTTTCGGCAGACTCTCCCGGAACACGATCTCTCGCGGTACTTTGAATTCAGCCAAACTCGTTTCGCAGTGAGCGATCAGATCTTCCACGGTTGCACTGGCCCCCTCCTTGAGCACCACGAACGCCTTAACCCGCTCACCTCTGTATGAATCCGGCTTCCCGATCACAGCCGCTTCCATCACTGCCGGATGCGTGAAGAGCACGCTCTCCACCTCCGACGGATAAACATTAAACCCGCTCACAATGATCATGTCTTTCTTGCGCTGAACGATATACGTGTAGCCATCCTCGTCCATCCGCGCGACGTCACCCGTGTACAACCAGCACTTACCGTCGGCGTCGGTACGCAAAGCGATCGCAGTTTCGTCGGGTCGGTTCCAATAACCTTTCATCACCTGCGGGCCCGCGATGCAGAGTTCGCCTTCCTGCCCGATTGGAACCTCGCTTACACCGGTAGCGAGATCGACGATCTTGATATCGGTATCGGGAAGCGGAAGCCCAATACTGCCCGGTTTGCGTCGACCAAGCGTCGGCGTCGAATGAGTCACCGGCGAAGCTTCCGACAACCCGTAACCCTCGTTGAGAGTACCGCCGGTCATGCGCTCAAACTTGTCTATAACTTCGACCGGCAAAGGCGCCGAGCCGCTATTGAAATGGCGCACCTTGTCGAGACCATATTCTTTCGCCTGCGGATGATTCAGCAGCGAGATGTAGATCGTGGGCACAGCGGGAAAATATGTCGGGCGGTAGTCACGAATCGCAGTGAGCACCGCCTCGACGTCATATTTCGGAATGAGCACTTGTTGCACACCGCGCCAGATTCCCTCGATCATCCCGACCGTAAATCCGTAGATGTGAAAAAACGGAATTACCAGGAGATAGCACTCGGTTCCACGTTGCGTGAACTGGTGCCCCCACGCGTCAGTCTGCACAACGTTAGCGAAGATGTTGCGGTGCGTGAGCATCGCACCTTTCGGCACTCCCGTTGTTCCACCCGTGTACTGCAGCACCGCAACGTCTTGCACAGCATCGATTTCAACCCCAGGTAGATCAGCTTCAGCGATACCCGCCAGCAAATCCGCCATTTGTAATGTGCCTTCAACTAAGGGCGTTGGTGTTGCTGCAGCCGAGTACTCCCCGAGAGACGTGATGATGACATTTTCAATTGCCGTCTCGTCGCGGACCGCGAGTACTCGCGGCGCCAGAACGTCGAGCGTCAGGAGCGCGCGCATCCCACTGTCTTTTGCGACTACAAGCACTTCACGCGGCGTATAGATCGGGTTGAAGTTGACAACAGTGGCTCCGAGACGAAATACAGCGAATGCCGCAATCACGTATTGCGGACAGTTCGCCAGCATGATGCCGACGCGATCGCCCTGTTCTATGCCGAGTCGCGAGAGTGCAGTTGCAAACCGATCGGCCTGATCTCTTAACTGACTGAAGGTGAGATGTTGTCCGAGAAAGGCAGTGGCCGGACGGTCAGGCACTTCGGCGGCAGTTATTCTGAGTATCTCGTGCAGCGGCCGCCGCGGATAGTTCATGTGAGGCGGCGTCCAGTAATTGTAGTGATCGAGCCACGGCCGTGACGCGTAAACTGACCCAGAAGCAGCCATGCTCGACTTTGCTCTGCTCATACACCCAAAAAATTAAACGATGGTACGTCCCCCATCGACGACGATTACCTGACCGGTGATGTAGTTTGCCGCGTCAGAAGCCAGAAACACGGCGACGCCTTTCAGTTCACCTTCACTACCAACGCGCGGAATCGGGTTCCGTGCTTTGATCGACGGCTCGGCAAGTGGCAACGCAGGATCGGCAAGTCGCGAATGAAAGAAACCAGGAGCGATCGCGTTGACGCGAATGCCTTGCCTGCCCCACGAAGCAGCGAGTTCGCGGGTCAGTCCAAACAATCCGGCTTTGCTGGCCGCGTAACCAACATAGTGCGGTCCGTTTGCTGACGATTGCAGACCAGAAACCGACGCGATGTTGATGATCGAGCCGCGCTCGCGTTTCAGCATTTCGCGGCCTGCCGCCTGCGCGCAAAAGAAGGAACCGCTAAGGTTGATGTTGATTACCTTTTCCCACTTGTCGGGCGGCATCGTTTCGGGGCGTTCGCCCCATGATACACCAGCGTTGTTGATGAGAATGTCCAGCTTGCCGTAAGTCTCAACCGTGGCCTCAACAAGACCGTGAGCCTGATCCGCAGCAGCGACATCGCAGAGCATGCCTTCTGCTTTGAAACCTTTACTACGAAACTCTTCAACCGTGGGCCAAAGCCAGTCGCCGCGTCTCGCACACAGCATCAACGATGCCCCGGCCTCGGCAAGGCCTTCCGCCATCTCCTTGCCCAATCCACGCGAGCCACCGGTAACAATTGCTACCCGCCCCGAAAGATCAAAAAGATCCTTAATATGAGCTGTCATCGGAATTTAGCCACAAAAAGGCACAAAATCATTTGCTGAATATTTGCGGATCAAATTAAATGCTCCCAGCTCAAGAAAACTCTTCTTGTGCTTTTTGTCCTTTTTGTGGCTAATCGTCGACGACGGCTCGAGCGATGCGCTCGCGGTGAAAGGTGGCATCACCAAACATCGTTTCTGACGCCTTGCTCCGCTTGTAATACAACTGCAGATCGTGTTCCCAGGTAAAGCCGATGCCGCCATGCACCTGCACGCCACGATTACCCACTTCGCGAAATGCGTCAGAGCAGTAGGCCTTCGCAATCGAAACCGCGGTGCCTGCGTTTGGCGCTCCTTCAGTTACGGTCCACGCTGCATAGTACGTTGCCGAGCGCGCGCTTTCAGTCATCAGGAGCATGTCCGCGCATTGATGCTGAACGGCTTGAAACGATCCAATCGGTCGTCCGAATTGCTGTCTGGTCTTCGCGTACTCAACTGTCGTATCGAGAATCCACTGCATCCCGCCAACCATCTCTGCACACAACGCAACGGTCGCAACCTGAGTGGCTTGCACTAGTGCTCCACGCGCGTTGCCATCCGCGCCGAAGACATCGGCCCCGTTTACACTCACGTTGTTGAACTGGACCTCGTAAATCTTGCGCGTTTCATCCATCGCCGCCATCGGCTTGATTTCAACTCCGTCAGCACCTTTGTTCACCGGCAAAATCATAGGTGATTCCCCATCGGTAGCGATGCAAATTAACAGATCCGCGCTTGCAGCATCGGGAACAAACAGCTTTCGTCCAGAGACAACGAACCTGCCATTGTCTCGTACTGCTTTAACGCTAATGGCGTCGAGGTCCCAGTCTGCTGTTTCTTCGAGTTGGGCCACGGTAGCTTTTAGCGGACCACTCGCAATCGCTTCCAGGTATTGTGACTTCTGCCCGGGCGAAGCAGCGCGTTCAATCAACGCGGTGCTGAAAAGCGTCGCTTGAAACGCACCCGGCAAACAAGCGTTGCCCATCTCTTCGCAAACAACTGCCAGGTCCAACAACTCGGCTCCCATTCCGCCGTACTCTTCGGGAATTACAAGACCGGTCCAACCCTGATCAGCCATCGCTTGCCACAACTCGTCGTCGTTCGCAGTCTCCGTACTCATCAGCTCGCGGACGCGCGCCGGCTTACAGTGTCGACTCAAAAACTCCCGCGCCGAGTCTTTCAATAATTTTTGCGGCTTACTGAGATCGAATTCCATGACACTTTTCAGTAACGCTTTTTAGTAACTTTTGGGGAGACCCAGGACACGTTCCGCAATGATGTTTCGCTGAATCTCACTGGTGCCCGCTTCAATCGTGTTGCCGCGCGCTCGGAGGTAGCTGTATTGCCACATGCCGCAATCGAAATCAGTGAGCTGTCCATACGCTCCGAAGATCTCCTGCGCGGTTTGCTGAGTTCGCTGGTTCCATTCACTCCAGTAGAGTTTTTGGATCGAGCCTTCCGGACCTGGTATGCCGGTTTTGCTCAACGACGTTAAGGCGCGGTTTGTATTCAGGCGCAGAATCTCAAGTTCGAGATAGGCCTGCGCGAGCCTCTGCCGGACAAGGGGATCTTCGCTTGCGGGTTTTCCATTTCTTGGAAACGTCCGCGCACGTTTGATGAGAGCTTCGAGATTGCGTTTGAAGATCACCTGGCTACCAGTGCCGAGGTTTGCCCGTTCGTTCATCAACGCTGTGATCGCTGTGGTCCAACCGCCGTTCACCTCCCCGAGAACTTGCGAGACAGGCACGCGCACGTTCGAGAAGAACATTTCATTGAAGCCGGAGTCGCCCGACATCTGGCGCAAGGGCTTCACTGAAATCCCTTCACTGCGCATGTCGACCAGGAGACAGGTAATGCCTTTATGTTTGGGAGCTTGCGCGTCAGTGCGAACCAGTTGCAGGCACCAATCCGCGTGTTGTGCAAAACTGGTCCAGATTTTTTGACCGTTGATTATGAAGTCGTCGCCGTCACGAACTGCTTTTGTACCGAGCGAGGCGAGGTCACTACCGGCGTTCGGTTCAGAAAAGCCCTGACACCAGATCTCTTCGCCGGAAAGGATTGGAGCGAGATAGCGCGCCTTCTGCTCGGGCGTACCAACGGCGATTATGGTTGGGCCAACGAGTGAGAGTCCGATGGTGCCGATCAACGGCGGTGCATTAGCCGCCGCGAGTTCCTCCTGAAAAATCGCTTGCTCCATTAACGACGCGCCGCGGCCACCAAATTCTCGCGGCCACGATATTCCCGCCCAGCCGCCTTCGAAGAGCTGTCGCTGCCACTCGCGAAGGTAGCGCAAATACTCGGTGCGATCCTCACCGTTAGTGCTTCCGGTCCACTCAGCAGGCAGATTGACAGCAAGCCACGCCCGAAAGTCGTCGCGAAATTTTTCCTCTGTGACTGTTAGGTTTAGATCCACTTACCGACCGTCCGGTAGGAACTTATACATGCGAACCTGCGTCCCGTCAACAGACTCTTATCCACAGATTACACAGATTGATTTGCAGAATCTGCGTAATCTGTGGATGAAATGCTTGACGCCTGCTAATGACGGTGTTATTTTACCGACCGTTCGGTAGGTTCCCCAAAATAAATCATACATTCCACCCCTGCGGAGCAGGCAGGGTCCTTTATCCATCTCGGAATTGTTCGGCGGAATTATGGGGAACGTGCCCGAGTTCTAATTTGTTCGCACGCCAGACTAACTCTTAAGACCTTCCAAAAGGAGTGTGGTTCAATGCTTACCAAAGGACTAACTTTCCTGGTTCTTTTCCTACTCTGCGCGATACCGGTGTCAGCACAAGTGGACGTGGCCAGCGCAACGCTGAAAGGCACCATCACCGATCAGCAGGGCGCACTCATACCCGGCGCTGTGGTTACCGCGACGAGTATCGACAAAGGACTCAAACGAACCGCGACCACCGATTCGGAAGGCGCGTACTCAATAGCCGTATTGCCTCCCGGCTCCTACAAAGTCGAAATAGAGGCGCGTGGGTTTGGTAAGGCTTTCAATGACGACGTTCGGTTGACGGTCGGCCAGAGTCTGGTTTTCGACGTGCAGCTAAGCACCAGTACCATCACTGCTCAAGTCGCAATCACAGGCGACATGCCTCTCATTGAGATCGAACGCACTCAACAGGCAAACACAATCTCCACTCAGATGGTAGAAAACCTGCCTAACTCCGGTCGCACTTTTCAGAACTACGTCTACACACTTCCCGGAGTCAATAGCTCCAACGCTCCCCGCGCACAAATTGCCAGTCGCGTAACCGGATTTCAAACCTCCGGTTTTTCGATCGGTGGCAGCAACGGTCGTAACAATCTGATTACAGTCGACGGCGGCGAGAATGAACTCGGTTCGGGCACCGTGCGCTACGATGTTTCTACGGAAGCCATTCAGGAGTTTCAGGTAAATCGAAATTCGTTCTCGGCCGAGTTTGGTTTTACCGCAGGCACTGCGGTGAATATTGTCACTAAGAGTGGTAGCAACAGTTTCCATGGTAGCGGCTTCATCTATTACCGCTCCGATGCGACCTCGGCTCGCAATCCGTTTGACACTCTCAATCCGGGCGAGAAGTCGGCGGATAAGCAGGTTTTTCCAGGGTTCACTCTCGGCGGTCCGATTGTTAAGAACAAACTATTTTTCTTCACTAACTACGAACGCACCAATACCGACTCGGCGAGGTTTCGTACCTACACCAACGATCCTCTAACGCGACCTAATGCAGCGCAACTGGCATCGCTCGCGATTCTCGACGCTTCCGCCAGTTCCAATGTACGTCGCATCGGCACAAACCTGCGCGCTGCCTTAAACACAACCGCCGCCAGTTATCCGGCGATCTTCAACATGTTGCACGAAAGCGAAGGTGTGTTCACTGGCATTGCCCGCTTTAACACCTTCAGCGCCCGTATCGACTACCAGATATCGAACAAGGATCAGATTAATGGTCGCTTCAACTTGACGCGTAACTTCACCGACGACATCGGCGCCAGCAATGTCGCCTCACCTTCAATCAGCAACACGCTTACGACACACGATCAAACCGGTGTCGTCACCTGGACCCATAGTTTCAGCGGCTCAGTGATCAACCAACTGCGCGGTCAATTCTCCCCAAACAATTTGAACTTAACTGCACCTCCCGAACCTTCGGTGACCGGCCTCATCGTCTCCGGTTTCGCCGGCTTTGGCCGTTATTTCGGAGCGCCGTATGACGTCACACAGGATCGATACCAGATAGAGGACAATCTGACGTGGTTGAAGGGCAATCACACTTTCAAATTTGGAGGTTCGTACCGCCCGGCCACGTACGATTTCGAAAACGATCTTTGGTTCGCAGGCGAGTGGCAATTTCAATCAACCGCCGCTTACCCGATTACTTTGGCCGTTCCCGCTGCGGATCGGCCGGCCTTCGTGGCAGCTCTTGCAGGTACGACAATTCCTCAACTCAATCCACTACAGAATCTGGATCTCAACTTGCCATTTCTTTATCGACAAGGATTTCACAACCCGACGTGGCAAGGCACTGGTCATTACGTCGGCGGTTTTGCCCAGGACACATGGAAAGTCAATTCACGCCTGACTCTGGATCTTGGTGGCCGTATCGATTGGGATGGCGAACCACAGCCCGTGCCACGACACGCTTATTTCTCGCCGCGATTTGGATTCGCTCTAAAAGCGACGAGTGATGGCAAGACGGTGTTGCGCGGTGGCAGTGGTCTCTTCTATTCACCGATTTATTTTCAGATTCCCGGTTACACGAGTGTGTTGAATGGGAGCGGCCAATACATCAATCAGATCTCAAAGAGCCCGCTGAACGGCGTAGCAACTTTGTATGGTGCTGGCGTTGCCGGCAACGCAGCTTGCAATGTTCCGGCTGGAACACTTCCGTTTGGAGTGTTAACTGAAACGCAGATCAATTGTCTGGGAACGCCGACTGGAGTAGGCGCTGCGGGTCGAGTGTTGTTTGAGCTTAATCCCGACTACAAAAACAACTACACCATTCAGGCCAATATCGGCATTCAGCGAGAGATCGCGAAGAACCTCAGCATCGAAGTGGCTTATCAGATGTACCATGGGTTACACATTCAACAGCCCGTCGGTCTGAACTATTGCGAAGCTGGCACGCCCGGTTGTCCAGCCACTGCAGCCAACATCACTGCCATGTCGCAACGCGATCCACGTCTTGGTCCGCTCTATCGAGTTTGCGGCGCTGACACACGATGTGGCCGCGTGAATGATGCGGGCATCACGCAGTTTACTGATTATGAGTCGCGTGGAACTTCGATCTACCACGGAATGACTGTGTCGCTTATGAAGCGATTTAGTAATCACTATTCTTTCCAGGCGAACTACACGTGGAGCAAAGCGATCGACGATCAAACCGACTTCAACTCCGCGTTCGCGCCGCCTTTCCCGACTCGACTCTTCACTGAGCGTTCGCTTTCCGCTTTTGATATTCGTCACAACTTCGTATTGAGCGGCGTCATCGAGAGTCCGTTCAAGAGTGGTGCGGGTCACAACTTTGGCTCGCGAGCACTGGCGGATATCACAATCAGTCCGAGTATCTTCCTACGCAGTGGAATTCCGTTCACGCTGCGTACTGGTCTCGACATCAACGGTGACACGCGCGGGGGTACCGATCGACTCTTCAATATCGCTCGCAACACCGGAATCGGACCCGATTACAAGAGCGCAAACGTTCGCATCAGCAAAGCGTTTCGATTCAAGGCGGACAGCCCGATGCGGCTGGAGGCGAGTGCGGACTTCGCCAATATTTTCAACCGGACAAACTTCGCCGCTGTGAACGAAGTGTTGCCGGTAACGGTTGGCGCCACCGGCATACTTACCTTCCCCGATCCGCTGGCCGCAACCGATTACGCATCGGCGACCAATCGACTCGAAGGGCGCAGGGATCGCAGTCTGAATCAGCCACTTGGTTTCACTTCAGCCTTTAACCCGCGACAGATCCTCTGGGGCTTGAAGTTCGTCTTCTGATGCGAGCCTGACACGTCTCGACATCTTTCAGCCCGCGAGGCGAGTCGGACTCGTTCGCGGGCTGTTCTATATCTATTCCACGAACTGTGCTTGGACAGGGTCAGAACCACCGCGCGGTAGCGGGTGGGTACGCCGTAGGCTCCATCGAGAGACGCTGCGCTTGCACCCACCCGCTACCGCGAGGTGGTTCTGACTGTGTCCAAGAATGATTTCGGACTTTGAGGCAAAGCCGATTACATGTACAAAATGTAGCCGATGAAGAACAAGCTCGAGCATCACATTGGAATAATCTCCGACACGCACGGTCTCCTTCGTCCTGAAGCGGTTGCGGCACTCCGCGGTGTCGAAATGATCCTTCATGCTGGTGACATCGGTGCCTCCGAGGTACTCGCCACACTCAACGAGATCGCGCCTGTTGTTGCCGTGCGCGGGAACAACGATAAAGGCGAATGGGCAGAAGCGCTTCCGGATTGGGAGGTAGTAGAAATCGGTTCTGTCTCAATCTATATGTTGCACGACCTGAAAGAGATCGACATCAGCCCATCGGGCGCCGGCTTTCAAGTAGTCGTTAGCGGCCATTCTCATAAACCATCTGTTGAGGACCGGCGTGGCGTTCTCTACGTGAATCCCGGGAGTGCCGGGCCAAGAAGATTTACTCTCCCGGTCAGCATCGCAGAGTTGAGGGTCACCGGTGGCAAAGTCAACGCTGATCTGATCACGTTATCCGTCTAAGTGGAGACGCGGGATGGTCCACTACCAAAAGGTCAACGTGACACTCTCTGCTCCGACCTTTTCCAGGTTGGAGCAAAGTAACCCCTTTAATAAACGTCGCGTTGCTGAACAGGCCATCGAGGTAATACGAGTCGCGGTCTACACGATATACCCGCCTCGCACGCCCGAAGACTGGAAAGATGCGAGCAGGTTTCAGGGATTCGGAAGGCACTTTCTACTCTCTTGTTATGACATAGTTTGCTGCTTGCTGCGTAAGTTGGTCGGTAGTGACGATGAGGCCGTTACTCACGTTTCGAACGAACCTGTTCAGGTCACACTAAAAATTCCAACTGGGCTGCTGCGCTGGATCGAGAAGATTGCCCAAAGCAACGAAAGCACGATACCTGAAGCAACAGTCTATGCAATCGAGTACGGCCATCGCGTGTTGGATTCGCAGGAAGGTTCGGAAGGAGTGAAAGATTTAGGCAGACTGTGGCGTAATATCTTTGACTCGATCGTAAAACGTATTCTCAAAACGAACCGCATGTAGGCTCTCGAGCCCACATACAGAACTACGGCGCGTGACCGCTGAGTAATTCCTTCGCGGCTTTACGCACGTTCTCATCCGGGTCCGTCTCAGCCGCCTGCCTTATGACTTTCGAAGCCTGATCCCACGGAGCTTGAGTAATCCAACTCAACGCATATTCTCGTTTGCGAGCAGATTGATCGTTGAGAATCACCTTTTTGAATGGCTCGATAATCCGTTTGCCGCCCAATCCTCCCATTAGTCGCATTGCCAACTCATACTCAAAAGTATTATCCGAAGAGAAATGCTCTTGAAGCGGCACGACGGCTCGATCGCCATAGTTCTTAATCTCTTCCACATCCGCAAGCGACGGAGGTACTCGAGTTATGACTCTAACACCCTCAACAGTAGTGAATTCCCCGCGTTTGAGCGTTTCCCGGATGATGGTATTTACTCGCTCGCGCACTTTTGCAGTTGTCTGAGCCGCGGCCACCTTGTCCTCGCCAGGACAAAGTCCGGTCACGATCAGACAGAACAAAACCGCTAACCCAGGGAATCCACGTGCTGTCTCTTTCATGATTAACCTCTATCGTTCCTAATTGACTATTCCACGCGTAAACGTTTGTTTGGCAATCCCAAGATTGTCTACCTCCACCCTGATACCAAACCGGCAGTCTCTGCGTGTGGTTACCGTAACCGTAGGATAAGGGGAAAGGTTGTCGTTGGGAACGACGACATCGAAGGTCTGTTCCACGTCGACACAGAAATTCAATGCCGGATTACCGCCAAAACAACTTCCGACCGGAATGTCGTTGACTATCCCCAGACTGTCGGTTTGCGGCGGAGTTGCAAAAGGTGCCTGGATTATCCCGGTGGGTGCGCCATTAACACGAACTGTTTCTCGCGGAGTCATACCAGATTTCTGGATTGGCAGGAACAGGAGGTTTGAAACTGCATATCGCACGTTCACGCCGTATCCAGACGTTCCCGCTGGACAACCAAGATTAGTATCCGTGACTGAGACAGCCACCAAACTGCGTGGAACACCCAGTACGAATAGCGGGAAATCTAGAATCATTTCGACGGTTTGCAGCCACACACAATTCAATCCGTCCCAATCATACCGGTCATAAAATCCAGCAGATCCTCTCACGTCTGCTGTGCCCTCCGCAGTTCCAGTAACCGCCGTATCCGCCCCAGACAAAGCAAAGCTCGCCAACTGAGGATTTGCCGACCATCCCGGGGTTATGGAATATGGTCCCATCTGGTAGCCATAGTTCCAGTACGCCACCTCAACGGCAGCCGCTATTCCCCACTGGTTAATCGTCAAGGAATCCGGATTGGCGGTCAGCCATGCGTCGTATGTGGGACCGCAATCCATCGGGCAGCTATAACTCGAACTTACCTTTTGACTTCTGCTTACCATTTCCGTGCGGCCAATCAAAGCTATTCGACCATTCGTCGAGCCGTGTATAGCCCAGCGAAACTGTCCCTGCGTCACATTTGCCGGAAGAGTCTGGCCGGACATGTCTTGCGTTTGTAGATCGCGAATACTTTCTACATCGTAGGTTGCAGTTTCGCGTGGCGCCAGTTTCTTCGGTCCCAGAGTGAACTTTCCTCCTTGATATGCAAGTTCGACAATGTAAGAAACCGGTTCATCGGTGATATTCGTGACATACGCGAGCGATTTGTAATCGCCATCGATCTTCCATGGATAGGCTCCGGTCATCGAACGGATCGGGCCAGAGTCGCGCAGAGGAACGTCGTAAGCCGTGCCTCTTTGGTTTACTGCATAGATAGAACCGATAACTGAACCCGGCGCGCTCCAGTTCGTTACTTCAATACTAGCGACGTCGAGATCGGTTCTACTTTTAACTGCAGCCAGCAATTCAGACAGATCGACCTCTTTCGTTTCGTTCGCGTTCAGGGAAACGGGAGACAGGCTCAGTTCACCTGCTTTCCCAGCCAAAGGAATCACTCTCGGTTGCACTGCAAGTGGTGATTGCGTGGTGTTTTTGAGAACTACGTGTGGCGTAACTTCCGACAGCCGGAGACCGTTGGCGTACAGATTTGGTTGTTTTGCGGAGTTCGGGTCGTAAAAGCGAATGACGCTATTGAATGACCCGTTTCCGGTTGTGATCATTCCAGTCGGCACGATGCTACCCGGCGCTCCTGTAATTTCTATTCTGACTGATTCCGCCCCCTGAGTTCGATACTTTTGTCTGACCAGATCGGTTTCGTGTGGCTTTAGCATTACGGTTTTCGTCTGGCCATTACCGAAACTTACATTTGCGCTCGTCGCGTTGTCGCTTATGTTGCCCAGCGCGATAATCACTTCGTTCTTTTCAGGACCCCACCACGCGGCTTCATACGCTGCGGCCCTCGATTCTTCTTTGACTGTAAAGAACTCATCGATACTGCCGCCGCCATTCACACCAAGAAAACGAAACTGGGACCACATTTCGCGGTTGGTGCCGTAATACGTCAGGGCAAAACCGCCCCAATCGCGCTCGTGGCGATATCGATCGGGTAACAAGCTTTTTATGTCGGCGTAACGAATCTCGCCGGCGTCGATCTGCACAGGGTCACCGGCCACCATGGCGCCGTTCCGTTTGTAGAAGACTGGAGTGACATTCATGGTGCCGGGACTGCGAGAGTTGAAAACTAACTCACCGGCCTGCGATTCGGGCAGATCGATCAGGGGGATATAGATCTGCTGATTTCCTAGAGGCGAACAACCTCCACAGCCGTGCTCTTTTTTGTGCTTGTCGATCTTAGTGGCAGGTGAAGACGTAGAGCTTGAAGTGGGGCTAAGAAGCAAAGTTGAAAATAGAAGTAGAGATCCTAAAACGAGGGTTGCAATTTTTCGCGCTGATCGCGCGAAGCGTGAGCTTCGTGACATGAGATCCGCCTTTCGTTCGAACGTTGAAGGGGAGCTAATGTCTGGGCGACAGAGGTGGGACTCTGAAATTAGCCGCTTGGGTCGGGGGAATTCGCGGATAATACTCCTGGTCTAGTTTGTGGTCAATAAATTTCGCTACGTAGCAAAGCATTCCGATCCAATTATTCAGCTCACGATAAGACTCACTTAAGTCAGACACGTATTGCGGTATCATCTCCAGCATGGCTGACACGCTTCAGTTCCTGGTCCAGCACGGGTATGTCGTGCTCTTCGTCTCCGTGCTGTTACAACAACTCGGACTGCCACTGCCTTCCACACCGTTCATCATCGCGGCGGGCGCGCTCGCACATTCGGGTCAGTTGAGTTTTATTGCCGTTCTCTTTATCGCCTGCAGTGCCGCGTTGATTGCCGATCTGGTGTGGTTCGAGATTGGCCGGCGACGCGGAACTCGCGTGCTTCAGTTCCTCTGCCGCATCTCACTCGAGCCTGACTACTGCGTGCGACGCACTGAGAACTCATTCGCGCGTCATGGCGCTCAGACTCTGGTCGTTGGCAAACTCGTTCCTGGAGTGAGCGTCCTCGCGACGCCGATGGCAGGAGTTTACGGCTTCTCGCATGCACGCTTCGTCTTCTTCGACGGACTCGGCATCTTGCTCTGGATCGGCACGTTCGAATTACTCGGCTACGTGTTCAGCGATCAGTTAGAGGATGTCGTAGGCTATGCGTCTCGTTTCGGTGGGTTACTATTCCTGCTTCTCGCGGGTGGCCTCGTGAGTTACGTCGCGTGGAAATATTTTCAGCGCCGCAGATTTCTGCATTCGTTGCGCGTGGCCCGCATCACGCCAGAGCAGTTGAAGGAACAGTTGGACACTGGCGCAGACCTCTTAATTGTCGACCTTCGACACGCGATGGAAGACGAAACCGAACCGCGCATGCTCCCCGGTGCGGTGCGACTGCCTGCCGAGAAACTGGAAGAACGAGGAGAAGAGCTACCGCGGGGTAAGACGCTGGTCCTTTACTGTTCTTGACCAAACGAAGCAACGAGCGCCCGTGTGGCGCTGGCACTCAAGCGACAAGGAATCACGAATGTACGACCGCTCGCCGGCGGACTGCAGGCATGGCTCGAACGCGGTTACCCCTTCGATTCTCGAGAAGTTTCTGTGAAGTGATGAGTCCGTTGAGTTCGAGCCGAATTTGATGCTCTCGGAATAATCGAATACGTGAAATCGTGGCTAACAAATCCCGCGTGTTTGAGCACCACCATCACATACCGCGGGTTTGACAATCAGCCAGGTAGTAACGGCGCCCGCCGCCACTCCACCGAGAATCAGCCACGTCTTTGTAGAAATGCCACTACTCGCCTTACTTACGCTGACTACCTCGGAATAATTAATTGACTGTAATCTTCCGTCTTTTGGATCTCTTAGAGTAAACGATACGGGCTCAACAGAGGTGATGTAGCCCTTGACCTTCGTCTTATCGCTGAACTTCACTTCAACTTGCGAGTCCTTACTGGCTGAAAGAACCTGCACTTGTGCCCTGATCTTCTCGCCGTCCTTCGACTGCGCCATCGCCGTCGCGGGCAAGCCGAAACTTACTGCTGTCACGATCAGTGAAAGCGCTATTGCTAAAGGTGTCTTAATCACTAAGTAATCTCCTCTCATTCGAAACTACTCAGTGCCTGGCAAGCGCGATACCAAAAGCAATTGGGCCCGAGACAATCGAAAAACGGCAGGGTTTGCGGAGGGACTCAGATATAAAAACGTTTCACCTGAATGGTTATTCTGTCAGGTGCTGGGTGGGTCACTGTTTCAAGTAACGAAGCGCAACGCATCCTGATTCAAACACCTTTGACTCAACAAGTCTTAGTTCCAATCTCTCCGGCAGGCTAACACCTTCGAGCAACCGTCTTCCTTCTCCTACGACGATTGGCCCAACGACAAAACGATATTCGTCAACCAGACCAAGCTGTATAAGTTGTGAAGGAACATCTACACCGCCGACTAAAATATTCTTGCCCTGTTCTTGCTTCAGTTTAAGTATTTCGCCGTGAAGATCCGCACGAACAATTCTCGTATTTCTATCCTCAGCGGCCTCTAACGTTCGTGAAAAAACAAGCTTGGGGATGGAATCGAACGTTCGGGCAAATTCATTCGACGCTTTTGTCATGGACTGACTCTTGGCGACTTCAGGCCAGAAAGGGACCATCAATTCATAGGTCTTACGCCCAAAGACGAGCAGGTCCACATCTCGCATGAGGTGGGTAAAATATTCATGTGTTTCGTCATCAGCAACTTGCTTGGTGTGGTCGCAGCAGCCATCGAGGGTGATGTTGATTGCGTAGATTAGATTTCTCATCGTTAATGCTCGTCGTCTGGAAAGAGCGATTTTTTAGGCGGCTCCTCCAACACACCTTGCGCTAATTTTAATTGCGCCATCATCCGTATCTCACGCCGCTCGAACAGAGATGATAATGTAACCGCTCGGTCAAAGTCGTACAACGCAAAATAAGCAGCGTTTTGGGCCAGCCCTGTCAATAGCGATCCTACGCCTCCTTCGGCTGTCATATTCCATTCGCCGTTACGCAAATAGGAATTATCAAAGCCATTGAGTTTTGTCGCGGCGGAAACGAGCTCATTCATCTTTCGAATGATTGGCTCCGTCATGGTAAAACAACGATCGCTTTTAACCTGGCAGTATCTCACCGCAATCCCGATCTGATATTGCACCTTCCATCTCTGCGGCGGAAGTTTCTCTAATAACTCGCTTGCGCGGTCCAGCAGTTTCACTGTTGTTCGCGGATTCTTTGTACCAATCTGGGTAGCCACGCGAAACAACTGGTGGAACGTGTCGTTTTCATCGCCCAACTGTTCGGCCTCTTTGAGTATTTCTGCTGACGTATCTTCGTTCACTAGTCGCTCGGCGTCATCTATTTCTTTCAAACTACCCTGTTTGCTCGCTGGTAACCACTTGAACTCGTTCACGAGCTTCCGCGCTGGTTCAAAGTCTCCGGAGTCGATAAATTTTTTAATTACCAAACCCTCACCAAATTGGCGGAAATGCGGGTACCTCGGAATCAGCGCGAGAAGATCTTCAACCGAACCATTCTGATAGACGTCGTCATATTCAGTCAGCGCGGGTTCCCATTCATACGGGAAACCGCCTGTTCGCGCGAGGTGTTTCAATGGCGCAACTCGCTTTGGATCAACTTTCTCCATTAGAGGAACTACAAGCCCCAGCCGGTAGCAAAAGGCCATGGTATCTGTATCCGGCAGTTTCGTGTTCTCACAGCCGGACTGAAGTGCGACATCAGTAAAATAGTTCATCAGATCACGAAAGGCCGGATCGTGTCCGAGGTATGGTTCAACGAGTCTGGCCAGCTTGAAATAGATCTGTTCCCTGTCCATCGCATGCCTGATGCCCTGGTTGGGAGCTATTTTTACTATTTCCGCCAGGAGTGCTGATGCATGACGGCGAGACTTCTTGGTGAGTTCGTAAATCAGGGTCAACTGAAACGGTGAAACTCCGTGCTGGAGAGTTTCGCTGGCGAGCTTTAGCGCCAGGTCGGGATTTTTTCGAACAAACACGATTGCGAGTCGTAAGTTCAATTCGCTCTGAACGTCAGAGCTAATTTTCACGTCCATCGGCTTGGTCTCTTCCAGAAATCGCAGTGCCCACTCTGGATCAAACATGCCGATTCGCAGTGCGGTATCTTCCCTTAGCTTTATGAAATTCGGCCTCGCGAGATATCCATTATGATCCTGATCATCGCGCTGCAATCCATCTTTGATCTCTTTCGTGACTGTCACAAACATCTCCCTCGCTTTCGCTTCATTATGCGGCCAGAGAGACATAGCGATGTTTGAACCCATGCGAGCGCGATTCTCACCGGACTGAAGTGAACCAATCTCCCCAGCAAGTGACTCGAGCAACTTGTAGGCTTTCTGACGTACGGCTTCATCGCCGGGGTTGTTATTAACTCGTTGGGAGAATGTTTTGACGGGCAGTAGCGCGACGACAAGGACAAGAAGTAAGGATCGTTTCATTGGCGTTTACCTCTGGCGATCAGTAAACAGCATACTACTCTTACGAGTTCTGGATTCCTTTCGTTCTGAATTAGTCGTGGTTCAGATCTGAAATAGCCGAACGCTCAGTCCTGAAATACCCCGAAGGCTCAGTTTTGAAATACGCCGAAGGTTCAGTTTGAATACGCCGAAGTCGGCGTATTTTTCAAATTGGACCAGCTCCTCCGAACAATCTCGAAATGTGTTAGAGCTTGAGATGACGAAACTTCTCCACTGCTTCAAGGACAAGCTTCGCGTCCGCTGCGGTGTTGATCGACAAAGCACCCAACAGCGGATCGTGGACGTAAAACTTATACATCGCCTCGAGGATAGATTTCTGCAGGTCGTTGAGTGGAACTGCACTCGGATCGACCTGGCCCATAAGTGCTTCGTTAAGCGTCGAAGTTGGTCCTGGATAGAACGGCCAGTCAGGAAATGTGTCCAGACCACGTGGAGTAGAACTAAACACTTCGGTAAATGGCGGTGCGGTGTCCTGACGTGGACCAAGCGATGTCAGGCCCCACTTCTGTTGCATCGTCTGCAAAAAAGAGCAGTGGTGCATCGGTGAACTCACGATCGTGTTCGCGGCAATGTTCGCAGACACCATCACCATCGGCACGCGCACGCCGAGCCGATCGAAGCCGAAACCGTCCTGCTCCATTCCGCCGTTGTTGAATTTGGATTTGTCTGGTGGAGTTACAGGCGACGGCGGTGGGACGTGATCATAGCAGCCACCGTGTTCGTCGAAAGTGATAATCAGCAGAGTGTTCTGCCAGTTGTTTCCACTCGTGGACTGCGAATTCCGAATCGCCTGATAAACCTTCCAAACGATCTGATCGCCGAGCAACACACTTCCGGGACCACCATCGGAATAGAGTGGCGAGTCAAACGAAGACGGATGCATGTCGTCGTGCCACAAGACGTCGTCGAGGAAGTTAATGAAGTGGGGCTCGACGAAAGAGTACTTCGGCAGGTTGCCTGCGGCACAGTCATCGAAGAAATTGTTGAAGAAGGGACTGTTGAACTCGAAGTATCGGAAGTAGTCTTCTCCAGACTTGTCTTTCAAGTCGCCCCAATGAATCAGCTTTGTAAAAGGTACCGCCAGGTCCTCGTAAACGCGCCAGCTCCCGACTCCGAATTTCGTCTCGAGCAAATCGAATAGCGTCGGCGTACTGCTATACACAGCCCAGTTGTCGAGGTCCCATGGAGCTTCACCGGAAAGCCTTGGATTATTGACCCAGCCCCACGACGTCGCGGCATGCCAGAACGCACGATTGCACCACGTCTGACTCGGCACGGCGCAGAACCACTGATCGAAGACTGCGAATTGCGTCGCCAGAGCACTAAGCACGGGAATCGAACTGGGTGCAAAACACTGCATGATCACCTTGCTTTGGTCGGCGGGTGAACCGCACCACTTTGTCAGCCCCGATAAAACGCTGAAGTAGTCCTTAACAAATCCCTGCATGGTCGGAGTGCCTGTCGCAGTGCATGTCGGAGGCGTGCCGTTGTTGAAGAGCTGACAAGTAATATCATTGAATTGTTCGCCCGGATCGGGATAGGGTTGGTGGAAGTCAATGCCGGCAGATACCGGAACCGGATCGCCGTTCTCATCCGGGTTGGTCAAGTCTTTACCAGCGACTCCCTCAAACTGCGTTCCGGCGGGATAAAGGTAGCCGAGAATGTTATCGAACGAACGATTCTCCAACATTAGAACGACAACATAGTCGAAGGTATCTAGAGGATTTCCCATCGTCTCTCCTTTTCTATCCACAGATTACACAGATTACACCGATTTCATAAATCAATCTGTGTAATCTGTGGATATGAAAGATCGACGTCAAGCAGTCACTTCTCTTCGGCGACCGCCAAAGAGGAAGGTGAGAACCAGCCCGGCGACGAAGCCTCCGATGTGGGCCATGTAAGCCACGCCACCGGTTTCAGCCGACTGTGTGATCGATCCGACTCCGTTGATGAACTGTAAGACGATCCACAATCCGATCACTACCAACGCGGGCATGGGGACCACGCCTCGGCCCATGAGTACCTTAACCTGTCCCCTCGGAAATAGAATTAGATATGCTGCCAGGACCCCGGCAATTGCTCCGGATGCGCCCAGGTTCGGCACGTTTGACCCGGCACTGAAAAGAACTTGTGCGATCGTGGCCGCGATACCGCATAGCAGATAGAACAACGCGTACTTCGCGTGGCCGAGTCTATCCTCAACATTGTCGCCGAAGATCCAGAGGTAGAGCATGTTGCCGCCCAGGTGCAACCAGCCGCCATGCATGAACATGGAGGTGAAGACGGTTATGAAATCCCCGCCCGGGTTTGCGATCAGACGCCGCGGTACAACCGACCACCGCTCGATGAAAGGCTCGCCACCACTTAACTCCACAAAGAAGAAAAGGACGTTAAGAGCGATCAAAAGGTAAGTAACGATGGGAACCGACCGTTCCGACGAATCATCATCCCCAATCGGAAACATAGTTGACCTCCATGCAGAAAACAGCTACTGGGCCAATTCAAAAATCGTGCCTCTTTCCTAAGTAGCCGATTGTTTGAGGAAGATCCTGCGTGTGGTCCTATCAATTGATCTCTAACGATACTGAATTCAGTAGCGGGCGTTCCTATTTAGTACGGAGTCGCACACACATTCAGTTATTTAGAATCGGACTGGTTGTGACTCGCATGCCTGCGCGTATCGGAGGAAGGCGGATTCGCCTATATGGTTCAGAATCATAGTCGATGTAGCTGTCACGATTACGCTCGTCGATGGACCTAATCACAATCGCAACGGCAGTTTGTTTGCGGACAGAAGTGATCTGAATAGATTGCTGCGGGAGATTGAATTGTTCGCCAGTGAACCGCAACAACATATTCTTTTTTAGCCCATGAACTTTACCGATATGGATCGTAATCGGGGTTAGTGAGCTCGCTTCGAGGAGTTGGCCAAAGAACATGCCGTGCAATCCATATTCTTTTACGAGTCGACGCTTCCCAATGGAAACTATGCGACCCGTAATCGGCGGTTTCATGAATCGCTGGTATTCGTCTGGAACGAGAATTTCCGCGACGCCTGGCACAAAGCCTACTTTTGACACGAAAAAGGGACTAAACTCACAACATGGACCATTGAAATCGTTATAGTCGCGCAGCCCCGCAACGTAATCACCGAAATCCTTCATCTCGTCTTTCGGAATCATGTATTTCGAACGCGACGATTTAGCCGCCACCCAAATCAACGGCGTCTTAAGCTTTCTATCTCGAAATGTCTTCCTCATCTCTCGTTCAGGAGTGAATCGGATTTCGCTCGACGTTTCCTCAACCCTGCCGTAACTAAAATCGATGATACTCAGTCCCTCGGAGTGATAAACGTAGACGAAACCCGCGCGTGGCGCCCAACGCAGCAGCCAGCCGCGGTATCCTAACTTCTGATACATGCCCGCTGGACCATTAGCGATGCCCTGCGTTTCAGTGGCAATACGGTCCCATCGGTCGAGCAATTCGCGAACTTCCGGATTCTGCCTATCGACTTCGATCCGAAAAGGTTCAACTGGATACCAATACTGCGGCTGAGAAACCTGGGCTTTCGTGACAACGAAGATCGCAACCGTCACAAGCAATATCAGAGCAGCTCGAAGAGTAACGCCGTGTTTCTCACACATGATCTTTCTCATCGGTTCGAAGTATACCTACCACCCACGGACATCCCCTAGTAGTTCTGACAGTATGTAACTCCTCCGCAGCGCAGTGATACTCGCCACATCTATGCTCTGGATGGAGTTGTATATGTCGAAACACCCTGCATACTTAAAGATCTTTATTATAATGGCGTTCACCGCAACGATGCTCTTGGCGAGTTCTGCACTCGGACAGACTGGTCCAACTCCACCGACTAAACTCCCAGACGAACCTAAACCGAAAGACCTCGAAACCGAAGTCGCGAACCTGAAGGCGGAGAACGCAGCAGTTCGAGAACAACTGCGCAAGATGGAGGAACAGCAGAAGGCAATTCTCGAGCAGTTTGAACGTTTGCAACGACGGCTCGAGGGCGGCGCGATCGCGGATATGCAACCGACGCCGGCAGCACCAACACAACCGGCGGCTGACACAGCACCATCGACGGCTGACACGCAACCGGCAGCCGCTCCTATTCAAGAGCCGAAGGGCGGATACTACAACGATGGCATCATCATCTGGGAAACATCCGAGGACGCTCCGGTTCCCTTTCAACTGAAGTTCACAAACACTACTCAGGTCAGATACCTGAACACGCTTTCGGCCAACGATACTTTCACGGACCATCTCGGCGTTGTTCGTGAAGTTCATAAACGTAATGACATCACCGTGAACCGTTCGATGTTCGTCTTCAATGGCTACATGTTCGACAAGAGAGCACGTTATAACCTCACCGTGTGGACGTCCGCTGGAGCCGCATCGATCGTTGTCGCCGGAAACATCGGCTGGCAATTCAACAAAGCACTCACGATCACCGGAGGCTACACAGGCGTTCCCGGCAGCCGTTCGCTGGTCAACACGTTCCCGTTTTTCACGGCCACTGACAGGACGTTGGCTGACAACTTCTTCCGTCCGAGTTTCACTCAGGGAGTTTGGGCCAACGGAGAGCCGATTAAGGGATTGAACTACCTGGTCTTCGTCGGCAACGGTCTCAATACGCTGAATATCTCGGCGACGAAGATCGATACGAACCTCGCAGTGTCCGGCAGTGTGTGGTGGGAACCGCTGGGAGACTACGGCCCTGCCAGCAGGTCTCGTAACATGTACGACGATTACTTCGCCTCGGACAAAGTTCGCATCCGTCTCGGAACCTCCTATACGAGATCTCGCGAAGACCGTTTTTCAAATCTCGATCAATCGAGCCCCGAGAACACTTCGCTTCACAATTCAGACGGCGTTCTCACTTTCTCGACTGGCGCGTTCGCGCCTGGGGTCACAGTCGATAAGGCTACCTACCGCATGTGGGCCATCGACGGCGGCGTGAAATGGAATGGGTTTGCAGTCAACGGTCAATACTACTTTCGCTGGTTGGACGACTTCGTAGCCGACGGTCCACTTCCTCTCACAGCCACGTTCGACCACGGCTTTGAATTGTCAGCGGGCAAGTTTGTCGTTCCTAAAAAACTGATGGTTTATGTGCGCGGGTCGGCGGTCTTCGGCGAATTTCGCGACTCTCATGAGTATGCCGCTGGCGTCAAGTGGCATTTCCTGCCGACGGAGCGCTTATGGCTCAACGCCGAGCTGATGCGCGTTGAGAGAGTTCCCTACAGCGGAGGCTTTACACCGTATACAGCAGGCATGACCGGCTGGGTGCCGATGATCCAAACGGTGCTCGCATTTTGATCCCGGACCCAGGAAACATGCTTGGACACCATCAATACCACCTCGCGGTAGCGGGTAGGTACGCCGTAGGCTCCACTCGAAAAAATGCTGCGCAGCACCCACCCGCTACCGCGAGGTGGTACTGACTGTATCCAAGTGCAACCCAGAACCCAACTCTTGCCTCCAAGTCGCAAGTTCTGTCCTAGCGCCACTAACTTTTGAGCCAGGACCTCTAAACAGTGATATTCTGCGGTGGCTCAAATTAACCTGTTTCCAACCGGAATCGGAGGTTGAACTATGCGACGTATCCGCCTCGCCTCGAGCTCCCTGATCGTCCTCTCCTGCGTCTTCTTGCTGTTTCTTCACGCACCGGCTGGCGCGGCAACGCGTTCCAAAGCCACGGGCGATCTGATTCGAATCTGGATTGTCGGTTCGCCTCACACTGGTGCATTGCCGCCGCCAGTCGTGTCTCCCGAGCTCAAACAACGCACTGAGAGGCTCGGGTATACCATTGAGGTCGAGAGTTTCCGGGCCAGCGGCTTTGCTGCGACATTTCGTCAGGCGCTTCTGGACCATACCGAGCCTGAGATCCTCGCCTTCGATAATTTCGGTGTGATTTTGGGAATTCAAACTCGTTTGGGTTGGTTCGAGGGTATCGACGCGGATCACCAGGTGGCTCCGTCTCTGGCGATGGTTCACGAGACGATGACCTCCCTGCAGTCGCGAGGCTGGGTCATGCTGGTGCGTTCGGCCGTTAACTACGAAGCAGCACGGGCTTCGTCCATGCAACCGCCCGACTGTGCGGCGCCCGAGACGATCGAGCCGGCTCTGCTGCAAGCTCAGGAGAAAGCCGTCGCCGCCACGCGCGCATATCTCGCTTGTGATCGTTCCAAACTCTCGGAGATTTCAGATGAATCTCGCCTGCTCCAGCAGTGCATGTTGCCTCAGAGTGATACGAAGGTGGAATCCGTGAAGGTTTGTAGAATATCGGGCAACGACAAACTTGCGTTTTTCTCACTGAAAGGTGGCTTCTCGGCAGAGACACACGATGCGAACACGATCTTTCAGGTACGACATGGAATGGACCTCGGCCAACACTCGATTCTCGCCGTGCTTAGAAATCAGAGTGGGACGTGGCGATTGTTGGCAATCACTCACGATCCACTTAATACCTGGGCTGAGATTCCTTTGACGACTGCGAACACGTTCGCGAACTTATTAGACCACGGAGCACCAACTGGAATTACGCCTGAGCCAGGCCGGCCTCTCACACCAGACGGAGTGTACCCTCGACCCGAAAGAGGCCAACGATTCGGTGACTTCATTTGGGAACCAAGCCAGAGCACAGACGTGATCGGACAAGTCGTCGAATTCACGTGGGGAAAAGGCACTAACTGGGGACTGACGCGATTGCTCTTCTTGCCCGCGAAGGAAAACAAAGTCTCGAGCGGCCACTTGATGAGTGGAGGAATACAGACCTGGCGAGTGTGGACAGTCAGTAAGTCCGGGGATGTAGCTTTTTCTGAGCAGCACTCTTTCTTGCATTGAAAGCTCGTATGCTTGCAGCCCGCTCGATAATATGCGTCGCACTAATTTTAAGTGGACTCGCCTACGAGCGGAGCGCGGTCGCGCAGGAACTCTCACCCGCTATCTTGCAGGTCATCCCCGACGCTGCGGAGAAACTGCATTCCCCGGACATCTTTGAACGAATCGGTGTGCTGGATAAGTTAGTGACGCCAATCAAACACGGCGGTCACTTACCAGGGTTTATTTTTCCCTACAACCTTCCCGCTTCAGACTATTCAGTCGTAGTCAAAAGCGTACTAGCCGGAAATTTGGCGAACGTCGAGGAGGAGCGCGTCTCGGCGACATGGTGGAAACTCACCCACGTCGTCACCGTATTTAAATTGAAAGAGCTGGTTAAACTCTTCACACCATACTTACCTGGCTGCACCCCTTACAATCAACTACTCATTCTTCGGATACTCAAAATGTTACCCGCGGTCGAGAGCGTGCCGCATATAGTTCCTTTGCTGCAGTCTCCGCAAAAATACTTGTCGTGGGAAGCTCTGGAAACACTCATAAGCCTACGTGCAAAGGAGGCAGTTCCAACACTCGTCGCAATCCTGCGAGGTCCTGACACAAGCAAGCGGGCCTATGCGATGATGAGTTTGGCGAAGGTCGATGGCAGAGAGGCGGCCACTGATGTTGCGAAAATCCTTGAGGACCAAAACGAGAACGACCGCTACTGGGCGCTGGACACGTTGGTTAAGTTCAAGGCACGCGAATACGCGCCCGCAATATGGAAACTCACCGAAGCCGGCCAGACGCCTCAGACGCAGATGTATGCCCTCGCAGCCTTAGTCTCTTTCGGCGAGACCAGGGCAATCCCCCTGGCTGTTGAGAAAGCGACATATGGCAGCCGCCGTACGGAAATGTTTGAATTCCTCGTAACCCTGAAAGCGACCGCTATCGTACCCGCACTTGTCACTGTGCTCGAAAGCAGCACCGTGCTCGGCGGTAGCACTTACGACGTGGGCACAGACAGTAATATTCGGCGCGAGATCATGAAGTGCCTGGGCCAGCTCGAAGCACGCGAGGCCATCCCGGTGCTGAGAGACTACGCGCGTGGCAGAGATTCGAATTCGTTTTTACAGAGCGGAGCGGTGGAGACGCTCGGTGTTCTCCACGCTAAAGAAAGCGTAAACGATCTGCTGGTACTGTTGGACCAGCCAGTGAGGGACGAGTCTGCGACTGCCGAAGCCGGCCTGGCTCTGGCGCAGATCGGTGAGCGTAGAACATGGCGAAAGCTGATCGACCTCGCTGCTCGTCCCGCTTGTCCTTATCGCGGCGAGATCATCAGCGAACTCAATCGACAGTTGGATCGTGAGCTCTGGGAACGCATTCAGACGCTGAGAGTTCCCAGCCAGGGCATGAAATCAGTAAAGACCACCGTCGAGGCATTCGATCGTGAGAGCGGCATTCGGATTGTGCTCGATTATCAGCCAAGCAAAGACTCAACGCCGCGCGAAACAGTAGCAGGCGATGGATATCCGTGGGCGAATACTGGTGGTATAGATATGACGCTTAGTTATGGTCTGCAGCAAATCATTGAGGGCTTGAGCAACTACCGCACACCGCGCGCTTATACTTTCATCCTCGACGGCAAACAGGTTCGGATCTTGTCTGTTGACCAAGCCATCGAGTGGTGGCGAAAAAGACTCTGATTCTAAGCCTGTGACGCATGTTCGCAAAAGTACAGACACGCCGGAACTGACTCGCCATACCGTGATCAAGTGCTCTATGAGAAATCTGTCCGCGTGCATTCAAACGCGCTCCTTGATGAGGCCCACCTTTTGCGAGCATCAGCCAGGCTTAGGAAAACACACGCATTTTTGACTTATGATCGAAGTGTAATCAGAGCAAACGTCATAAAATTGGCCGGCGATCACCGGCTCCGACTCGAACGCTTCTACACCGGTTTCAAGGAAAACTGATCGGCAGAAAAAGGCGATCGGGATCAAGCTGCCTTTTAATTCTTCGCAGCCGTTCATACTTCCCTCGCTATCATAGAAACACTGCCAAACAGTCCACAGATTACACAAATCAAAGTCTGTGTAGTCTGTGGATTAGTTTGTCTAATTCCCCATCATTGCCGGCCGGGTGATGGCACGTTAACAAGCGATCCGAATAATCCGTGTTCCTCTTCGGCTGGTCCCGCAGTGAAGAATAGCGTATTCGTTGGGCCGTTGGCACTGCTGCCGTGACCGAATTGAAGTGCCCAAAGTCCATCGATCTTGATCGGCTTTCCTGACGCGGAATGAAGTAGTCCGACAGCTTCGAATTCTCCAGCGAGCGTGAGCTGGTTCGGATCAAAAGCGTGAATCCGTCCATCACCGAAGTTGCCGATCAGTAAATCGCCGCTGAATCTGCCAAAGTTGCCAGGCGCTAACGCGAGGCCCCAGGGAGAGTTGAGTTCGCCGCCCGAAGCAACGCGCCGGATCAAATTCCCGGAAGTATCATACGCATCGACATAACCGTTCCCTGGACCAGCTACATCGTCTTCCTGCTCTTCATCCTGTAATGCGTAGGTCACATAGATCGTGCCGTTGATGTTCTGAATTCCAAATGGCGCAAAGCCGGCGGGGAGATTTGGATCCGTAAAAGCTCCCGGAATCGTGACGGCGTGGAATGCACTATCAAAGATGTCGACTTTGCCGTTGTGAAAATCGGTGGCGTAAAGGAACTGGCCCGCGGTGGCACTGTCAATGGCGAGTCCTTTATAGATTGCACCATGCGCTGGAGCGAATGCATTCGGAACGACGGTGACAATCGGTGCGCCCTTGAACGCCGAAAGTGTGCCATCCTCGCTCGAGAAGATAAACCGGGCGGGTGCGGGTGAACCGACCGCATTGTTCACAACGAAGCCCGTGCCGCCGTTGAAGACTAGTCCGGTCGGATTGCCTTGTGCGCCGCCTGCGCCCGGAACTGTGAACTCCGCTACGATCGTATCGGTGGTGACATTGTACAGAGTGGTCTTGCCTGTTCCGTTGTCGGCAATCCACCACGGTGTTGTTGGGCCTGAGACCAGGCCCCACGCGTTGACCAGGTTGATATCGAGGTGGTCCGCAGGCACGAAGCCATCGGATATGAGGTTGTGCTGGAGATAAAATTGCGATGGACCAGGAACCGGCGAAGCAGTTACAAGGGTTCTTTGACCGCCACCGATAACGGCAATCACTATCACTATCATTACACTAAAAATCGTCACGATGAATTTCGATCTGGCTCTCATTGATTGCGCTCCCTTCCCAGGTGATTGAGGTTTATTAATGCGACAGACGCGTACACGCCGACGCACACTATGAGAGGGGAAGTTTAAGAAAGTCGTTGATGTGGAGAACCGGACCGAAACGTATTCCCGTTGGCCGATCATTGTCAAGGAGTTGAGGACTGTATCCACAGATTACACAGATTGGTTTATAGAATCTGCGTAATCTGTGGATAAGGATCTCCTCCTATTGACAACCGCGATCAATAGGCATAGAAGTTCGTCTTACATTCTCGTTTATTCACCCCCGCATCAACGAGTCTTCGCTTCCCGCGCCTAATCACCTCCTAATCACCAAGGAGACTACAATGAACTTGGCTCGTAAAATCCAATGCGGTATCGGATTAGTGTTTTTGTTGCTGTGCATGGCGCGCGTGGGCGCTGCACAAACCTGCAACCCAACGTGGGTGTCCACTTCGGTCTATACAGCCGGGATGACGGTGAGTCTTAACGGAATCAACTACACGGCAAACTTCTGGACGCAGGGCCAAAACCCTGCGACTAACAACGGTGGACCAGGAAGTGGTCAGCCGTGGACCAGCAACGGACCGTGTAGTGGATCGGGCGGCGGTGGCGGCGGTGGGGGCTCATGCGCGGCGACCTGGAATTCAACCACCGTTTACACCGGCGGTATGACGGCAAGCCTTAACGGCGTGAACTATCAGGCTAACTTCTGGACGCAAGGCCAGAACCCTGCGACTAACAATGGTGGACCAGGCAGTGGCGCGCCCTGGACCATTATCGGAACCTGCAGTGCGTGCACTACTGTTCCCAGTGTGCCTACAGGCCTTCAAGCCTCAGGCACCACAAGTAACAGCACGAATCTCAGTTGGAATGCTTCGACTGTCGCAGTCAACTGCGTGTTAACCGGCTACACTGTCTTTAGAAACGGGGTTGCAATCGGTACGACGAGCAGTCCTAACATGACAGTAACGGGACTGTCGCCAGTGACCACGTACAGCTTCAGAGTGGCTGCCACAGACGCTGCGGGCAGCTCTGCACAGAGTACGGCGATCAATGTAACCACCCTGAGTGGTCCACCACCGCCACCGCCCGGATCGAAAGTGTTCGCGCCTTACGTGGACATGGGCCTTACCGCTGATTGGCAACTGCTAACTATCCAGCAGCAATCCGGAATCAAGGTCTTCACTCTCGGGTTCGTCGTAGGTAATGGCGGCTGCACGCCGACGTGGGGCGGTGTCGGAGCCACGGTAGCGAACGACACGCTGCCCAATGGAACAACAATACTCTCGCTGGTCCAGGGCGTACGTGCTGCCGGCGGCGATGTGATCATCTCGTTCGGCGGAGCTTCGGGAACTGAACTAGCACTCGGATGCACCACGGTGTCGAGCCTTCAGGCTGCTTACCAGGCGGTGCTCAATAAGTACAGCGTGAACAGCAGTACACCGGTGCGCCTCGACTTCGATATCGAAGGTGGAGCAACTACGGATCAGACTTCGATCAATCGTCGTAACCAGGCTCTAGTTGCACTGAAGAACGCGAATCCTGGTCTGGTGATTTCCTACACGTTGCCGGTTCTGCCGACGGGACTGGTAGCGAGCGGCGTGAATATTTTGAACAGTGTGAAAACTTCCGGACTCAACCTAAACGTAGTAAACATCATGGCGATGGACTATGGTTCAGCGAACGATAATGGAGGTCAGATGGGACTCAGTGCCCAACAAGCCGCAACCAACACGCACAATCAGGTAGTAGCAGCCGGCTTGACCGCGAGTATCGGCGTGACTCCGATGATCGGAATCAACGACGTCAACACCGAGATCTTTCAACTCGCCGATGCGACATCGTTGTTGAACTTTGCAAACGCAAACAGCTACATCACTCGACTCTCGTACTGGTCTGTGGCACGAGACAACGGCAGTTGCCCCAACCAGGGCTTTGCCTCGCCCTCGTGTAGTGGAATTTCGCAGAGTAACTGGGCGTTCGCGAATATCCTGAAGCCGTTCGGGCCGTGATCTGTTCTTTAGCCACGGATTTGCAGGGATTGAATTCTGATCCGTGCGAATCCGTGGCAAACTGTTGCCATGAAACGCATATGGACAATCATCGGTGTAAGTAACGTTGCGAACAGCTTCAAATGGTATCAATCACTCTTCGGCCAGCCTGAGACATCTCCGGCGCATGACGACTTTGGTCAGATCCTCGACGAGGATGGAACCGTGTTGCTCTGTCTCCATGAGTGGGGTGCGCACGACCATCCCACTTTGACTAGTGCTGACATAGCACTACCCGGCAACGGCCTCCTCCTGTTCTTCCGCGTCGACGATTACGACGAGGCTCTAATCAGAGCCCGCGCGCTCGTCTCGAAGTTCGAAGAAGAACCCCACAGGAACCCGAGCACTCAAACCATGGAATTCTCCCTCCGGGATCCGGACGGATACTACGTCACGATCAGCGAAAGGAATGAATTATGAACACTATTCGTGTCGCGTTGATACTCACTCTATTAACATCCGCTTCTGTGGCTAGCGCGCAGACGACCGCCGCTAATGCAAATGACGCTGCCATAAAGCAAACCGCTTTGGATTACATTGAGGGCTGGTATGAAGGAAATGCAGAGCGGATGGAACGCGCGCTTCATCCGGAGTTGGCCAAGAGAATTGTGCGGACGAATCCGCAGAACAATCAAAGCCGCCTGGACCAGATGAGTGCCATGAGTCTTGTCATGGGAACGCGCAGAGGCGGCGGCAAAGATACGCCGAAAGAGCGACAGCAGAAGGACGTTACGATTCTCGACATTTACGAAAATGCAGCCAGCGTTAAGGTTGTCGCTTCCGATTGGATTGATTACCTGCACATGGCGAAGTTCAACGGCCGTTGGGTGATTGTCAACGTCTTGTGGGAACTGAAACCCAAACCTTAGCGAGCGCCTCGGGACGTACTGTAGGGGCGGCCACGGAGGGCGGTCCCCCGGCGTGGAATCGATCTCTTTGAAATGACTCGATCGGTTCTGTGGCAAAGAGATCGCTTCGACGCCGGGCGGCCACGGAGGGCCGCCCCTACAGTACGTTCCGAATAATTGAATACTATCCGCGTTTTAATGTGCTGCGTAGGAGAAACAAGCTGAGGATACTTCCCGCAATTATCCACCCGGGCGAGACAGTTCTGATCGGGCGGAAATTTGCCCCGTCGTTCCTGATCTCGATGAATCCTACCGGCGTTACTTGTACTCCACCGCCACCGCCGGCTCCATCCTCGTCTTTACGCTGACCAGCACCACCGCCGAATCCCCAACGCGCTTTTGCGACCGGAATGACTGTGACACCATCTCGCTCCACAGGTTCGCCGAAAACCGTCGTTGCCTTCGCGACGGCGCCCAGTTTCTCAGCCATGGCGCTAATGAATCGGTCTGCTGAACTCGTTTTTTCTATTTCTTCCATGATAATCACGGGCGGCGAAAGACTGCGTCTTCCAACGGCACGTTGTGTTTGACTTCCTCAATACTAAGGGCAAGAGTCATCTGGGCCATTGAGTGCGTGATGCTGAAGGGCATTCGGATTCCATCGACCTCGCGCCAGTCGCCATAATAGATTTCAGCGCGGACCATGCCCTGCGGTGTTTGTCGCGTCGCATCTCGCCGAAACAGCAATCCACTCTCAACGTCGAAATAAAAATATTCGGCGGCGCCGTCGCGCGGGATTGCTTGCACGACGTACAGTTCACGAAAGCCGGACTTTGTTTTACCGAGCAGCTTCGTCGTTGGATACAACTCTTTGATTCTGAGATCGTGATAGAAGTCTGCGTCTAATGCGATGGCGGCGAGTTCAGGGCCCTTGAGATTTCGGACTCCAGCTTTTTGAGAAAAGACCCAGCCGGAGCGGCCATCAAATCCCTCTTTAGTAACACCGATTGGATGCACATCCAGCATGACCAGCGATTTGTTGGGCGCCATCATATAGCCTTCCAACTTTCCACCACGACTCACTCCAACCAGATCCACTTTTCCCTTTATGACGCGCGATGTAAGTTTCGTCTGCGCATCTTTTCCGCCAATGGCATCGATATATTTCTGAAGCACAGCGTCAAGCGAAGGAAGCCTGGCATCGGTAACAATCTCCGGACCCGCTGCACGTTTGGTAAGTCGCGGTGTATTCGCGGCGGTGCGCACCTCCGGATTAACCACCATCTGCGAGGCCGCAGTCTTTCGCACCGACACGGGAGCAACCTGCTGACAAGCCATCACAAACTGCTCAGGTGTGAGGTTGTTGCCACCACGTCTGAACGGCTGAAGATTCTTGGGAATAGCCGAGGGATTCCGAATCACATAGAACCGCGGATATCCGGTTACATTAAACCTGTCCGCTATCTCGCGTTCGGCCGGTCCACTCTCAGGATTAATGCGAACTTTGACCACGCCGCTCAGATAATCTTGCACAACAGGCGTCGGCAAATACGAGGCGTCAAGCTCGTGGCAATAAGGGCACCAGTCTGTGTAGAAATAGACGATCAGAGGAACCTTCAGCTCCCGCTGCAACTCAACGGCACGATTGTACCCGGACGCATTGTAGAGCCACTGATCATCGAGGACCGCTGAGGCTTTGATCGGGAGGGTAAACCAGACGAGCGAAACAATTAGGATCAGACGTGCGTATTTGACCATGAATCAAGATAACTCCAGGGAATACTCTTCAGCAAGAATTTTTAACCGCGGATTTAGGCAGATAAACGCGGATTTGCTTTACCTTTTTTGATTAACGAGCAATAATTTCGAGCCTCATACCTAATACGGAACCGGTATTCATAGTTTTTCAACTGCGTCTGCTCTAAATCGCTTTCCACTGCCCGGGGGGAACCTCCGACCCACTAGTCGCAGAGATCTGTCCCGCGGGTTTTCAAAAAACTGATAGTCCCCATTTCGGTCAACAAGGAGTAGACCCAATGAAAAACCGACCCGGTTTCCTGTTCTTGATACTTCTGCTGTGTGCCTCAATGCTTGTCGCGCAGCAGCCGCAGCAACCGAGCCCGGCTGCACCAGCAACTTCCCCGGCCGCCGGGCAAACACCGGCGGCCGACGCAAAGAAACCCGCGACGCCCGACAAACCGGAGCCGCCCAAAGACAAAGCCTTTGCTGACATCGTCAAAGATGCCCAGGTAGTCAAAGGTCTCTTTACGCTCTATCGCACAGACGAGAAAGTCTTCCTCGAGATTCTGCCTGAGCAGCTCGACAAGATTTATCTGGTGTCGATGACTATCGATTCCGGCATTGGCGAGGGAGGCTTCTATGCCGCCGCAATGGCGGGAGAGGCGCCCTTCTTCTTTCACAAGCAGGGTAAAAATGTGCAGTTAATGGTAAAGAACACTCGCTTCTGGGCTGAGAACGGTCCAATGAGCCGCGCCGTCGCGAGATCCTTTAGCGACTCGATCCTCGGCATCACTAAGATCGAGAGTCTGCCGCATCCGGAACGCAAGAGTATTCTCATAGATCTCGGCGCTCTGGTGCTCACAGACCTGCCGATGCTTAGTTACGATCTCGAAGCGACCTTCAGAATTCCGTATCGCTTCGATCCAAAGAACAGTGTCTTCGGCACTGTCAAAGGTTTCCCACAAAACGTAGAAATCGAAACGATTGCCCACTACGCAACGGAACGTCCACCACTGCCGCCACTGCTTGCACCGGGCCAACCACCGCCGCCACTGCCTCGTCCGCCGGGCAATCTTCCCGACGTGCGCAGCATGCTCTTTCACTTGCGTTACAGCATCAGTGAGCGACCGAATACAGGTTACCGGCCGCGACTCGCAGACGCTCGCGTGGGCCACTTCGTAAACTCGATCGAGGACTACAGCGACGACAACCGTAACACCACCACGAAACGCTACATCAATCGTTGGCACCTCGAGAAACAGAATCCATCGGCTGCGTTGTCGCCTCCAAAACAACCGATCGTTTATTGGCTGGAGAATACGATTCCCGTGAAGTATCGCGACGCGATCCGCGACGGCATACTCATGTGGAACAAAGCATTCGAGCGTGTCGGATTTCAAAACGCTATCGAGGTGAAGATACAACCCGATGATGCCGATTGGGATCCGGGAGACACCCGTTACAGTACGATTCGTTGGTTTGCAGGTTATCCGGATCCGGGTTTCGCACAGGGACCATCGCGCACCGATCCAGTGACCGGTCAGATCTACGACGCTGACATTCGTTTTTCGGAAGCTATGACTCGATTCTCTCGACGCGAAGTGAACGAGCAGATCTATCCGTCTGCGATGCCGTGGGAGAACCCGACTGCGCGAATATTCCACGCGCCCTGGAGCGTAGTCAACGCTGCTTATTCATGCGATTTCGCGAGTGGCGCCGTGAAGGATGCCGAATTTGCCTTTGATATTCTGGTGGCCCGCGGCATGGATCCGAATGGCTCCGAGGCTGACAAGTTCATCAAGGATTTCCTGCGTGAAATCGCTGCTCACGAAGTGGGCCACACGTTGGGACTCCGCCACAACTTCCGCGCCAGCACTATCCACAGTTGGGAGGAGGCGCAGGACTCGAGCGTTACCGGACGCGATGGACTCACCGGCTCGGTGATGGATTACATTCCAACCAACATCGCGGCCCGTGGCGGCAGACAGGGCGAATACCACCAATCAACTCTTGGCCCATACGACTACTGGGCGATTGAGTACGCTTATAAACCGATCGACTCGGCGACTGTGGACGGCGAGCAAACTGAGTTGCGCAAGATCGCATCACGAGCTGCGGAGCCGCAGTTGGCATACGACACGGACGAAGATGCCGGTTTTGGTCCGGGACTCGATATGGATCCGGTAGTTAACCGCTTCGATCTCGGAACCGATCCGCTGAAGTACTACTCGCATCGTGTTGGTCTGGCCCGTGAAATCTTCAGCAACATGGAGCAGCGGCTGGAGAAACCCGGCGAGGGCTATCAGGTACTGAGGCGCAGCTTCAATTCCGCGCTGAATCAAACGGCCAACTCTCTGTTCCTCGCTTCGAAGTACATCGGCGGTATGTACCATTACCGCAGCTTCGTCGGCGATCCGGGAAATCGTTTACCATTCGAACCCGTATCCGCGGACAGGCAAAAGGAAGCGCTGAAGTTGCTGCGCGACAACTTGTTTTCGCCGACGGCTTTTCAATTCAAGCCGCAACTTCTCAATAAGTTGGAGAACGAACGCTTTATCGATTTCAACAACTTCACCCCGGGACGCCAGGACGTGCCGGTTCATCAGATTGTTCTCAATCTGCAACGGCAAGTGTTGGATCGAATCTTCCTTCCGACTGTGTTGAGTCGAATTCAGGATTCGGAGTTGCGCGTTGGAACAAATGTCCAGCCGTTCACACTGGGTCTGCTGTTTACGGAAATCCAGGATTCAGTGTGGGAAGAAACAAAGGCTCCGGGTGCGTCGATCAACATCAATAGTTATCGTCGTTCATTGCAGCGCGAACACCTGCGGAAAATGATCGGGATGGTATTGAGAGACGCCGGCGCTCCGGAAGATGCGCGAACGTTAGCGCGTCAAAGTCTTGTCACGCTTCGCGGGCAGTTGCAGCGGACTGTTTCAAGACCGGGGTTACAAACGTCTCTTGAGGTTCGGGCGCATTTGAATGAGTCGATCGCCCGCATCGACGAGGCGTTGAAGGGCGGAATGCAGCGGACTGCATTTTAGTTAGTAGATCCATCCGCAGATTACACAGATGTTGAATCTGTGTAATCTGTGGAAGGCTTTTTATGGCTCGTCTACGTCCTCGTTGGTCTTATGAAAACTTCCCGCCCCGAGCGGTGTCGTTAGCGGCACGATCCAGCGCGCGGGCAACAAACTTACCTGTTCCTTCGCCAGGTCTACCTCGGGATCGATCAACAACTGCGGTTGGCGCCCGTTAAGAGAAGCCATCACACGCGCGCGCACCTCAACATTCTCGTAACCTTCACGCTTCTTCTCTTCGGCAAGATGATGCGCAAATAGCAGGATCGAGTCGGGCTTCGTAATCGCCTTCATCAGCTGATGTGATTCCAGATAATCCTCCGGCTTGATGGTCCAGGTTTGTCCGGTTTGCGGATGTGTAACAGTAAAGATCGCCTCGCCACTCTTTGTTCGCAGCTTCATATGCCACGAAAAGTTGTGTCCTTCTTCGGTCCAACTTACGTTCCCCGGATAGAGATAATGACGAAGCGGAAACAAAACCTGGAAAACAAGGTAGGCGGCCAACGAACCCACAATCCATTTTTGCGACCGGGTAAGAGTTAAACAACTGGTTGTTTCGGCGATCGGCTTTGGCCTGGCGGCTTGGAACTCTTCTCCCGGAGACATAAACCAACGCGCGAAGCGCCGAATCAGATCAGGCGGAAAGAAAATAAAGAGCGCGCCCAGCATCAGCCACGGGAAGATGCCGATATCGAAGATCGTGGCGTTGATGAGATTAAACAGAACCGCCGCTCCGAACCCGATGAGGCGCGTGCGTCGCCAAAGAAGCAGCGGTACTACCAGCAGATCGATCAGCAAACCGCCGATCACGAAACTGTAAACCACCCAGTCGGCCGTGAAGATCGGGCTACCTCCTGACACTTTGGTCAACGGACGTAACCATGAGCGCATTGGCTCGCCGCCTTGTATCCAATCGCTGTTCAGTTTGGCAATGCCGCCGTAAAAGAACGGTATGCCGACTTGTGCTCGTAACAGCCACAACGTCCACGCCGGAGCAACGTCTGAGCGGATCTTCGGCCGCAGCAACGCATCGATGGAGAAAGCACGTTCTGCCGGAAGGAAACACATCAGAAAACTGATCAAACAGACCAGGTAGAAGTGATTCATGTAACGCGTTTGGTCCAGCAGGAAAAAGTATGTGAAAGCAAGAAAAAATACCGGCGCGGCAATGCGATAAAGAAATCCCGCCATCACACAAGCGGCCGCCAAACCAAGCACAACGAAGTGAATGTACATCCCGCGTCCGGGCCACGGTTTTACCCAACTGAACCCGTAGTAAGTAAAGTTCACTGTAGGTTCGATGAAGTAACGACTGATCCAGCCGTGAGTGAAGTAGCGATAGGTTTCCCACACCATGATCGCGCCGAAGAGGACGCGGAAGAACACCAGGAATGAAATGTCGACGGGCTTGAACAGAGCCACGCAGAGACGTTGCATGTTGTCTATATATAGCCACAAAAAGGCACAAAAAGCACAAAAAATCATTTTGTGCCTTTTGTGCCTTTTTGTGGCAACTGCTAGCGTCGCTTCAGACGCGCGCGCTCAGTTGCGAGGCGTGAGAGCTTTTTCCATTTCTTCTTTTCGACGATTTCTGAGAGCTTGTCTTTTCTCCGGGCGTGGTATTTTAACTCTTTCTGCAACTTCTCATAGCTCTGATACCGCCCCGCGTCGATCGTACCTGCTGCCAGAGCCTCACGGACTGCACATCGTGGCTCGTCTTCGTGGCGGCAGTCACTAAAGTAGCAACTGCCAGCGAGTCCCTCGATATCGTCAAACACCAACTGCAAACTCTCATCGCCGTCCCACAACTGCAGTTCACGCATGCCGGGCGTATCGAGAACGAGTCCTCCGGTGGGTAATAAAACCAGCTCACGGTGAGTTGTGGTATGTCGTCCACGATCGTCGTGCTCGCGCACTGTTTGAACTTTCAGGAGATCGACACCGGCCAGATGATTTATCAAACTCGATTTTCCGACGCCCGATGAACCCAGCAGCGCCACGGTCTGCCCGCACTTGAAATACTGCGCGATCCCCTGCAATCCGTCTCCAGTGACAACACTGACGGCGTGAATAGCCACACCACGAGCAACGAATTCCACCTCCTCGATCGCATCAGCCACGCGGTCACATAGATCCGACTTGCTCAAAATGATGATGGGAGTTGCGCCGCTCTCCCACGCGATAAGGAGGTATCTCTCGATCCTGCGCAGACTGAAGTCGTGATTCAGCGACGTGAGCAGAAAGACAGTGTCGATGTTCGCGCCGACAATCTGTTCTTCCGTGCGTGACCCGGCAGTGTTGCGTGCAAAACTGGTCCGCCGCGGCAGGACGGCATGGATCATTACTCGGTCATCTCCTGGCAGCGACCGAACTACAACCCAATCTCCGACGGCAGGCAGGTCACTCCGATCCACGGCCTCGTGCCGCAGCTTGCCCGAAAGTTCGGCGAGCGACTCGCCGTTTTCGGTGTAGACGCGGTAGAAATTTTTGTGTTCGAGCGCGACTCGACCCGCTGTGTACCCGTGGCCCTCAAATAAACGAAACCTCGACTGAAAAAATTCATTCCAACCAAAGCTTGTTAGATCCATGATTGTCCCTCAGCAAAAGCGATTGTCAGACCACCTCGCGGTAGCGGGTGGATACGCCGTAGGCTCAAGTCCAAAAGGCTGCGCACGCACCCGCTACCGCGAGGTGGTACTGACTGTATCCAATTGCGACGATTGAGATTTGAGATGGATGAGTTACTGCGTTGGCTGTGAAGACACTACAAAACTCACGCCCGGACGCGCGTTTCGCTTCGCAGAACCACAGCAACTTTTTCTAGCGGACAATCATAGGCCTGCGGGATTGTAGCATTTTTGCGTGCAAGCCGGCGCACTCTCGCGCGTTCATTACCAGCAACACTTCTCTCCTGCGTTCGCTCACCAAATAAACTGAAAGATTTTTGGCTGGTTATACGTCGAATAAAAGGAGAGTTTCTTATGAGCAACACTGCCGCGGGTCTTTTCAACGTGCGTTCGCACAATCCGTCCTTTTTTTCGGTTAAACAGAGCGCTGTTTACAAAGGTCCACTGCTGGACTTTTGCATACCTGTGAATCTGCACTTCCCTCCACCTCAAATGGTCCAACGCATCACCGAGCGTTTACCCGAAATTCTCAGATACTACCCAGACTATATGGAGGTCCATGCGAACCACATCGGAGAAATCGCCGGAGTTCCACCGGAGTGCATAGTACCGGCAAACGGATCCACAGAAATCATCACACGCCTGTGCCACCTTACTCGTGGTCCAATACTCACACCTATCCCTACGTTTAGTCGCTGGACCGATCTGCCAAATGAGCTAGGCATTCCACTCCATACGATCAAACACGAAGTCGCGAGAAACTTTCGCCTTGAGGTCGCAGAGTTGATCACACGTGCCCGCGAGTTGGACGTTAGAATGCTCGTGATTTCAAATCCAAATAATCCGACCGGTACCTGGTTCGAGCCCGAAGAGATTGAGGAGCTTGTCCTTAGCCTGCCGCATATTGAGTTGATTGTGATTGACGAGTCGTTCCTCGACTTCTCGGGTGTCGAAAGCGCGGTGAACCTGATACCGAGAGCTAAGAATCTGGTCGTGGTTAAGAGCCTTGGTAAATCGTTAGGCTGGCACGGCGTGCGACTCGGTTATGCGGCGATGAATTCCCGCGCTGCCGATCTGCTCAGATCCGAACTTCCGTTCTGGAACATCAACGGCCTCGCCGCTTACATCCTAAAAAGCGTGTCGGAGTTTAAAGACGAATTCCAGCAAAGCCTTGCTCTTGTCGGCCAAGACAGAACGTACATGCTCAATCAACTCGAACTGATTCCTGGCTTAAGAGTGTTCCCCTCAAAAGCGAACTTTCTCTACGTCGAATTACCACTCGACGTCTCAGGCCGAAAGCTTAGAGATCGTCTGTTGGAACATTACGGGTTAATGGTTCGGGAATGCAGCAACAAGCTCGGCTCCTCCGAGCGCTACCTCCGCCTGGCAGTCCAAACCAAAGAAGCGGTCGATCGGCTAGTCCAAGCCCTGCGGAACGTACTGTAGGGGCGGCCCTCCGTGGCCGCCCGGCGTTGAACTCGGTCCTTTGGGAACATAATCGACAGTCATTCAAAG
>JBKPPU010000065.1:0-4399 GCA_046733695.1 Acidobacteriota bacterium | reverse complement strand
CTGTAGCAATGAACCTCCCGTCAATGCTAAACGTGACGTCATTCACGTCTTCACTGTGACCGGAGAGTTCCATCAACTCCTTGAGTGACAAGCGATCCCAAATCTTGACATTACCGTTTGCGCTGGCAGTGATGAGGCGCTTTCCATCCAGGCTGAAGCGAACAACCATCCCGCCGGCAATTTGACTCGGCAAAGTGAGCAAAGGCTTCTCACTTTTTTGGACGTCCCATAACGTAGCGGTCCCATCAGTGCTGCCGGTAGCCATTATCTGACTATCAGGACTAAAGGCCACGCTCGTTACGCGCGCCTTATGTTCGAATGAACGTTCATCCCCGGTTCGAACATCCCATACGAGGGCCTTGTCGCCATTGCCACCGGCAAGAAGTTTGCCATTGGGGCTAAATACAATTTCGCATCCATTAGAAGATTTCTTTGCTTCGGCCCAAATATTCTTACCTGAACTGGTGTTCCAAATATTTATCTTGTCGGAGCTAAGATAGCCGAGCAGGTTCCAGTCTGGGCTAAAGGCAACCGAGCTAATCTGGTTTTTGTGCTCCAAAACGGAGTGGAACTCTTTACCGGAGTTCGCGTCCCACAATTTCACCGTATCGCCAAGTACTCCCGCCAGGTGCTTTCCGTCCTGAGTAAATGTGATGTCGTTGAATCCGACAAATTGTTCAGTGGAAGTCAAAACCACCAACTCCTTCAGCGGCGTCATGTCCCAGATCTTTGCTGTACCATCAGCGCTGGAAGTTGCTATGAATTGTCCATTCGGAGCGAAGGCCATGCTCGTGATAAAAGCTTTGTGGCCCGATACGGTCATCAATTGTTTGGTGGATTTGATATCCCAAACTTCAACCGACTTTCCGCCAAATGCAGCGATGAGTTCCCCATTTGGACTGAAAGCGAGTTGTTTCGAAACTCTCGTCTCCCCATCTGAGGTGACAGTGTTTGCGAGCTGGCCTTTCATTATGGATGAACGACCTTCGGCAACGTCCCAGATAACAACGCTGCCGTTTTCAGACACTGTGGCGAGCTGTTTCCCATCGTCGCTGAAGGTCGCGGGAAAGATGAGATGCGATGTCGAGAAGTCGAATAATGATTTGGCCGGGGTGCGGGATGTGTCCCACAAGTTCGCTGTTTTATTCTCCGAGGTAGCGCTGGTGGCTACGGTAAAGACCCGGTCCCCGGTCGGGCTGTAAGTTCTTTGCAGCCTGGTGAAGGAATCAAACTTGAGTTCGACGATGTCGGGCGACTCTTGACGCGTCGTCAGATCCCATGACCTCACGTTAAGAGTGTTGCAGCCAACTCGGTCCCCCCTTGCGCAACCTCCTACTATCAATCGCTTACCACCATCACTGAAGGTTAGACTCTCGATTGTCTGGGCCCGTTCGTAAGTTAACTCCAGTGACTCACGAGTGGTGAGATTCCACACTTTGACACCCTTCACGCCGACCAGGGCGAACTGGGAGTCATCCCTGTCAAACGCCATGAGCCCAGTCCGTTCACCCTCGCTGGGCACATCCAAAACAGTCGCACCGCTTTCTAAATCTCGCACCGCGATTGTTCCACCCTCAATCGAAATAGCAACGAGCTTGCCATTGTGGCTCAGCAACATTTTCCCATTACCCTTTCCGGCCACACTGTCGACCAGGTCGCGTTTCCAGGCGCCGGAATTTGCATCCCACAACTTCACTACATCAGTGCCGCGAGTAATCACGAATTTCCCATTTCGATCGTAAGCTACTTCGAAAACCCCTTCCTTATGTCCGTTCAGGGTGTGCCTAACCCGGGACGTCTGCGTCGCTTTGTGCAGAGCTTCGATGGCTTCCTTTTTCTCGGTCTCATTTATGCCCGGTTCCTCGTCAAACTTCGAGACGGCTTCCAGTGCGAGGAGAACGCTCAACTCGGGGTCTGTGTTCAGATTGCTTCTTGAAGCGGCGGCGAGTTCGCGTGACTTGGCGATGGCAGCTTGTTGATCAGCCCGCTTGCGTTCCATCACGGCCACACCGCGGGCGCCTATCGCGTCACGTTTAGCTATGTCAGCCTCCGCGGCGCGCGTTTCTGCCACCTTGGCTAGGTCATTGGCGCGCTGACGCTCTTTCTCAGCTACGTTAGCCTGATCTGTAGCACGAACGGACTGAGCATCCGCCCGTATGCGTTGATCCTCGGCGCGCTTGCTTTGTTCTACCGCAATAGCTCTCTGTCTCTGTGATTCCCTTGCATCGGAGATCGCGAGGCCGCGCTGTTTGAACGCAAGAGCTGCCCCTGCCAGAGCCAACAGAGTCATCACTGCGAGAGCGATTGAAAGCCAGCGCAGGCGCGCGGCTGATTTGGCTTTCTCCTCGACTCGAGCCTGCGCTTCGGCCTCTTTGGCGAGTCGCTCGGCTTCGGCTAGCTCCTCCTTTTGTGCATAGCGTCGACGCCAATCCAGAATCGCCGCCGCCAATTTATCGTGGCGGATTTCGTAACGCGGTGAATCAGGTTGGCCAGGCGGTGGGTCGACGGGTTGCAGAATGCGAGCATCTATACCGCACAGCTTTTCGAGTACGACGGTCAGTCGTGTCTCATCCACGCGCGTATATTCGGACAAAGCTGAAACCGTGTGCGCGATCTTGGTGCCGTCGCGTGTGACCAGGAAATAAAACAGCTGCGCCGCCGTTCGTTGTTCGTCGGGCTCGAGTCTTTCCATCACCGCGTCGACATGCGTCTGCACGATGCGTTTTGCGCCGCCAAGACTATCGAGCGTGGCTTCCTGTAATGTGCGAGAGCCGGCGCCGACCTCTTCCTGCCAGAGACGCGTCATGACGAGTTGTAAATAGGAGGTCTCGATTCGCTCGTCAGCCGCGGGCTGATCGGAAGCGGTTTCCACAACACCGCGTCCGCCCGTTCCCAGTACTACCTCGTTGGTCCTTACCTGGTCCAACACCGTTTCCACGAGACGTGGTTCAATGCTGATCGACGAACCAGGGTGCAGCGCGTTGTAGGTTCGGGCCGGTTCAGTGATTGCGGCGCGCGCGGCATTGCGATCGAGATGATCGATACGCAAATAGTTGTCGAAGAGGTTGGGAATGCGTCCCTTGAAGCGATCGAGTTTTGCCAGGGCGTCTTCACGAATCGAGATCAGAAAACTCACTCTGAGATCGGATCGATTGACGGCGCGCGGAAACTGCACGGCGAACGAGTCATCACCGTCTTCATTGGCGTGATAGAGAAAGTATTCTTCAAACTGATCGAGGATGATGAAGAGATCGCCATCGATTGCCTCCGACCACGCTTTCAGTATCTCAGGCAGCTCGAGCAAACCTTCAGCGGGAACGTTTGCTCTGTCAGGTACCAACGGCGACAGTGCCTCATGGAGGCGCCGCTCAATCACTTCGATGGGATTGTCGCGCCAGGAGTTGAAGGCGAGCACGCCAAACTCAGGCGCCCCATGCTCGTTCAGATTTTTCTGCGCAAGCTGCCGCAAATTATGCGCAACGCCCGCGCGCAGAACTGAGCTTTTCCCAACACCACTTGCTCCATAAAGCAGCGTCAGACGTGAGGCCATTAGATTGGCGGTAATTATTTCTCGCTCGGCTTCACGTCCGAAGAAGAAGGGGGCGTCTTCTTCCGAATAGGGAACGAGTCCTTTGTATGGCGTATCGCGAAATGTCTGCTCAGTCATTGCACACCTCCGGACTGCGGCATTTCCATTACGTGTTTGTTGAGTGCGGCAACGTAGTCTTCAAGACGAGTGTTAAGGATGTCGACGTCGCGTTTGAGCCAAAAACGCAGATCCAATTCCTGTGGGTTGAGTTGAATGGCCCACGACTTATACGAGAGTTTCTGTTCACCCCAAATGCGATGCAGAATCACTCGCAGGTTCCAATCCCGCAGACTATAGCCCATAAATAAAAAGTGGCTGCGTTTCATCTTTGCCGCCAGCAATACCGGCACGAGATTGGAGATGTCTGTGCGGGTGAGAAAATCAATGTAATGATCTTCAGTGATGACGTAGCTGTCGCGTTCGCCCGTAGCCCGATCTACCGCGCCGTGAATCTTCAAAATCACAGTGCGCTTGTCAGTTGATACCTCTTTATATTCGTTCGGCTTGTCGACGAGGTTGTTTGCACCATCAGGCGACCAATGCCAGAACTTTCCTCGATGCTCACCGTCCGCCATGTAAGCGACAAGATCGTAAGGCTCGTTCGCGAGCTGGAAAGCGCGCTCTAACACGTCGTCATAATTAGTAGTGACGATCAATTGGTAACGAGGCGGCAGTTGTTTTGCGCGGATCGTGGCGGGCAAGCCGGCCAGGAAGGTGTGTAATGGCGTTGGTGGATAGTCGGCGTTGAATAGTTCGCGTAATTCGTCATAAAGCGGCCCGGAACCAGTCATCACGGCAACGTGCTGGGCC